>DVLW01000165.1 GCA_018715285.1 Candidatus Faecivivens stercoripullorum
TGGGTAAGGTCCTTTTTATTCTGTACCTTACCGGTCGAGCAGGTACCGGACGGAGTTGTCGTTGCGTTGGCAAAACGCGGTGTAGAGGAAGAACGCTGGATACCGGTATTCATATAAGCTTCGTTGTCATAGCAGAAATAGGTATAGTCATGTCCTCTCTCCATTGCGCCGGAAAGGGACTGCAAACCGATATCATAGGTTCCGCCGTCGCCGCCGATGGCAAGGACTTTGATCTTCTCATCCGGAGAAATTTTGCCGCGTTTTTTCAGCACCTTGATAGCAGTCTCAACACCGCCTGCAACCGCTGACGTATTTTCAAATGCAACATGGATATACGAGTCTTCCCATGCAGTGAACGGATACAGGAAAGACGAAACCTCCAGACAGGAAGTCGCATTGCAAATTACCGCTTTATCTTCCGGGTCAACCGCGCGAAGCATCGCACGGGCCGTAATACCCGCACCGCAGCCTGCACAAAGACGGTGACCACTGGCAAAACGCTCCGGCTTAGCCAGCTCCTGTTTCAGATTATAGCCCATAGTCTTTTCCTCCTTTACACCGTCGGTTCACGCAGGTCACGCTGACCCATATGGTTATATACCGGTCCACGCTGGCCTGTCTCGACCATCTTCATCAGCCGGTCAAATACCCGTCTGATATCCTCTGTTGCGCAGTCACGTCCACCCAGTCCGTATACGACGTCGATCATCATCGGACGTTTTTCCAGATCATAGCAGGCACTTCTGACCTCATAAAACAGCGGTCCGCCGTCTGCCGCAAAGCCTTCCGATTTGTCCATGACCGCGACTGCCTTGACATGAGACAAAGCAGCAGCCAGTTCTTCTGCCGGGAAAGGACGGAAAACACGGACTTTAATCATACCGACTTTTTTACCCTCGGCACGCAGCGCGTCAACCTCAGCCCGTGCGGTACCCGCAGTCGAACCGATCACGACAATTGCCGCTTCGGCGTCTTCCATCTGGTATTCTTCAAAAAAGCTGTATTTTCTGCCGGTCATCTTTTCAAATGCTTCAGCGACCTGCAGAATCCGCTTTTTCGCATTCTTCATAGCTTCTGCCTGCTGCACCTTATGCTCCATATAGTACGGGCAGGTATCATACGGACCGACGGCAAGCGGCTCATTTCTGCCGACCAGAGCAGCCTCGGGATTATATTCACCGACAAAATCCTTTACAAGCTCATCTTCCACAAGCTCGATATTTTCAACGGCGTGAGAGGTGATAAAACCGTCCTGGCAGACCATGACCGGCAGCCGGACTTCCGGATCTTCACCAATCGGCATCGCCTGAAGATAATTATCATAGACTTCCTGGTTATTTTCGGCATACAGCTGAATCCAGCCTGCATCCCGTGCACCCATCGAGTCAGAATGGTCGTTATTGATGTTAATCGGGCCGGTCAGCGCACGGTTGGCAACTGCCATGACAATCGGCAGACGCATTGAAGCCGCAACGTACAGTACCTCATACATATACGCAAGACCACAGGAAGAAGTCGCGGTAATCGCACGGGCACCGGCAGCCTCGGCACCGATACAGGTGGACATCGACGAATGTTCCGATTCAACCGTGACAAACTCGGTATCGACTTTACCGTCTGCCGCATACTGGGCAAAATACTGCGGGATTTCGGTCGAAGGTGTGATGGGAAAAGCGGCAAATACGTCCGGGTTGATCTGCTTCATTGCATAAGCAACCGCTTCATTGCCGGAAAGACGTTCACGAACAGCCATTACTTTTCTTCCTCCTTTTCCATCCGGATTGCACCAAAAGGACATACCTTCGCGCAGATACCGCAGCCTTTGCAGTGATACAGATCAAAATCCACCCGTTTTCCGTCTCTGACCGGAATGGAACCATCCGGGCAATAGGGGGCACACAGCAGACACTGCTTACATTTTTCAGTTTCCCAGACCGGCAGGTTGGAACGCCAGTCACCGGTTTTGACCACTTTGGAAGTGCCGCCGCCGCAAACTTCGCCGCCGGGCGTCAGCTCCTGCCAGGCGCAGGATTCATGGATATCGCTAGCCTTTATCATAATCCTTGTTCATTCCTTTCTGTCGGGATCTGCTCAGCCTTCCCGTACCTGCTGCATTGCCATCCGCAGCGCATTCATATTACCTTCGATAACCTGGGGTTTGGTTGCAAATTTATGCTGGAAAGAAGCCAGCATGTCATTGACAAAACGTTCCGGCTCCACAACACCGGAAACTTTGACCACAGCCGCCAGCATAGGCGTATTCGGGAAATAGCGTCCCAGTGCCTCTTCCGAGATCCGGCGTGCGTCAATCGTGCAGACCTTTCCGGTATAACCGCCCAGCATCGGGCGCAGTTCCTCAGGAGAACGCTCACTGTTGATAATAATCGCGCCTGTTTCTTTCAGGCCAGCTGTAACATCGACGCTTTTGAGCAGCGTTTCATCGACAACGACAACATAATCAGGGTGATAAATGTTGGAATGAATGGTGCAGCGAGTATCGCTGATACGGTTATAGGCGGTAATCGGCGCACCCATCCGTTCAGGACCGTATTCCGGGAATCCCTGCACATACTTTCCGGATGCAAAAGCAGCATCGGCAAGCAGCAGACAGGCGGTCTTTGCGCCCTGTCCACCGCGGCCATGCCAGCGAATTTCAGTCATGGTGCTCATGCTCTATCGTTTCCTTTCTGTCTGAGGCTATTGTCCTCGTATTGCGTACAAATACTGGGTAAACTGTCCACTTTCATACTTGTCAGACAACTTGAATAGTTATATTATATTCCCATATTTTCGCTTTGTCAACAGCCATTTACAGATTTTTCGGGAGATGAATGAACAAGTAAAATTTAAGTAGTGCATTTTTTGTGCGCCTGATGTGGACTGTTTTTAGTTTCATTATTCTTTTATACTAGCTTTTTGCCTGCTAATATGCAAAAATTATATCCTGTAGCTGGGCTTTTCTGCAACTGACATGAAAAAACCGGCCTGACATCAAATTCAGACCGGTTATATTCTCAAAAATTGTCTTTGATAAAAAGACATCTGTATTTAAAATCTGTGCAAAATTTATTCCATCATCCGCAGACTGTCCCGAATAATTCCGCATATGACCGGACGCAGTTTTGCAAGGTCCTCCGGTTCCCCACGGATAATCGACGAATACGCCACGCTGCCGCACATCGAAACCAGACAGTATACCCGTCTGACCAGCTCTTCTTCACTCTTTCCGCACATCTGAGCATGACGGCGCATATCATTGCGCAGCGACTGCCAGACAGCGTTGCCGGTCGCATTCATCTTTTCCCGGAAAGCAGGCCATCTAAACCCACGTTCAATAAATCCGAGCAGCGGCTTGTTGGCTTCAAAAAAGTCGAGCAGTGCGCCTGCAAGCAGGGTCATATCTTCCGCAAAATCCCCTGTCCGAACGGCGCACATTTTCAGATAAGCCTCTTCCAGAATCTGCCGGGATACCACCACTACCACCGCGGTTACAATATCCTGCTTATCCCGAAAATACAGGTAAAAAGTCCCTTTTGCCACACCGGCAGCTTCGGTGATATCGCCGACACTGGTAGTTTCCATACCCTGTTTCAGGAACAGGGTATATGCCGCCTGCATCAGTGCAGCTTTTTTCTTTTGTTTTTTCAGCTCAATATTCATAGCAACTGATTAGGCAAGCAGTCCGCGCATCTTCAAATGGTGATACAGTGCCCCGAGCATATTCGCTTCATTATGGAACTGGCAGGGGCAGATATGTACCTGCGGATAAAAAGCAGAGTACTGGGCAAGCGGATTATTGGCATTGATATTTTCCGCCTTCTTTTGCAGCATTTCCAGCAGCATCGGCTCCCTTGAAATACCGCCGCCGATTGCAACGACATCCAAATCCAGTAAAGCCGTCATATTATATGCCTGACCGACAATCTCATCACAGGTCTTATCCAGAATCGCCATGACCACCGGGTCCCCAGCTTTTGCAAGCTCAAACACCTTAAATCCATCCACTTCCGACGGCTGCATTCCCTTGGCATAAGCGACCTTCATGCACATACCCATAGCGGAATCAGAGGAAAATCCGGAAGCCATATTCAGCGGATTTGCGATATCATTGGTCATATAGCTCATTTCGCCAGCCGAGAAACGGCGTCCACGCACGATCTTTCCATCCACAATGATACCGCCGGCAATTCCTGTTCCCAATGCAATGACTGCACCGTTCTGGACACCCTGCAATGCACCTTTCCAGTATTCAGCCAGTACCGCGCACTTACCGTCATTTTCCAGCGTACAGGGAATGCCAAAGTGTTCTGTCATAATCTCGCCAAGCGGCTGGCCCGCAGCGAATAAAAACGCACCACCAGAATAGCAATATCCCTTTTCCGCGTCATTGACACCGGGAAAACTCATGGCAATACCGTCAACCTCACCTTTAAGCGGCTGATAAACAGTATCCAGCAGGGCAAGGTATTTTTCAACCGAATCCAGTTCCCCTTCAATTTTGGTATCTTTTCCCGAGGAACGCTCTGCCATCGCGGCGGTATTGAGGGAATTGGTCGGAATTTTCGGAAGCATCTGAAGGATATTTCCATCGCCGTCCATGATACTTGGTTTAATAAAAGTACCGCCATTATCGATTACAAGATACTTTGCCATATAAATCACCATTCCTTGTCTGTTTGTACAGTTTCATTTATTTA
>DVLW01000166.1 GCA_018715285.1 Candidatus Faecivivens stercoripullorum
GGCTATCGAGATCGGTATGGGCAAACGTACCAACACGATCCTGCAGTCCGCTTTCTTCAAGCTGGCTAACCTGATGCCGATCGAAGAGGCTGTTGATTACATGAAGGCAGCTGCCAAGAAGTCCTACAGCAAGAAGGGTGACGCAGTTGTCGAGATGAACTACAAGGCAATCGACGCTGGTCTGGATGCTCTGCATGAAGTTACCGTTCCCGAGTCCTGGAAGAATCCTGCTCCCGACGCAATGGCTGCTGAAATCTTCGGCCGTCCTGCTGTCGTTGATATGGTTAAGAACCTGATGGATCCGATTGCCAAGATGGACGGCGATTCGCTGCCTGTTTCTGCATTCGCTAAGATCGCTGACGGTCAGTTCGAACTGGGCGCTTCCGCTTACGAAAAACGCGGCGTTGCTGTTATGGTTCCCGAATGGACCGCAGAAAAGTGCGCACAGTGCAACCTGTGCTCGTTTGTATGTTCTCATGCAACCATCCGTCCTTATGTTCTGTCTGAGGAAGAGGTTGCTGCTGCTCCCGAAGGACTGCGCACTGTTGCTGTCAAGGGCATCAAGGACATCGATCCCAGCTACAAGTTCTCTGTTGTTGTATCTCCTCTGGACTGCATGGGCTGCGGCGAATGTGTCACCGTCTGCCCGACCGGCGCCATCAAGATGGTTCCTCAGGAAGCAGAAGCTCATATGCAGCCTGTATTCGACTACTGCTACGAGAATGTCCGCAAGAAACCGGGCATGCCCTCCGAAACAATGGTCAAAGGTTCTCAGTTCAACCAGCCGCTGCTTGAATTCTCCGGCTCCTGCGCTGGCTGTGCAGAAACCTCTTACGCTCGTCTCGTAACCCAGATGTTCGGCGAGCAGATGTATATCTCCAACGCTACCGGTTGTTCCTCTATCTGGGGCGGCCCGGCTGCTACTGCACCTTACACCGTTAACAAGGTTTCCGGTCATGGTCCCGCATGGGCTAACTCCCTGTTCGAGGACAACGCAGAACACGGCTTTGGTATGTACCTCGGCCAGAAGGTCCTCCGTGACCAGGCTATCGCAAAACTGGAAGAAATGGCTGCAAGCGACAAGGCTTCCGCTGAGATGAAAGCTGCTATCGCTGCATTCATGGAAACCAAGAACGATACCAAGAAGAACGCTGCTACCGTTCCTGCTCTGGTTGCTGAGCTGGAAAAGGCTGCTGCAGAAGGATGCCCTGTTGCTCCTGAAATCCTCGCTAAGAAACAGTACCTCTCCAAGAAGAGCGTCTGGATCTTCGGCGGCGACGGATGGGCATACGACATCGGCTTCGGCGGTCTGGACCATGTCCTGGCTTCCGGCGAGAACGTCAACGTCTTCGTATTCGATACCGAGATGTACTCCAACACCGGCGGACAGGCTTCCAAGGCTTCCAACATCGGCGAAGTCTGCCAGTTCGCAGCTGCTGGTAAGGAAATCGGCAAGAAGTCTCTGTCTGAGATCGCTATGAGCTACGGCTACGTTTACGTTGCTCAGATCGCTCTGGGCGCTAACCCCGCACAGGCTCTGAAAGCTATCAACGAGGCTGAAGCTTACAACGGCCCGTCTCTGATCATCGGCTACGCTCCCTGTGAGCTGCACGGTGTCAAGGGCGGTATGACCAACTGCCAGAACGAAATGAAGAAGGCAGTCAAGGCTGGTTACTGGAACCTGTTCACCTTCAATCCTGCGCTCAAGGCTGAGGGCAAGAACCCCTTCACCCTGACCTCTAAAGAAGGTGACGGCAGCTACCAGGATCTGCTGGCTAACGAGACCCGTTACAGCCGTCTGGCTAAGGCATTCCCTGACCGTGCGAAGGAACTCTTTGCTAAGTCTGAGGATACCGCAAAGGCTCGTTACGAGCACCTGCTCAAACTGGTTGAGCTGTACAAATAATTCCTGTTTGTAAGGCTTACCTTTAAAAGCATCTGAAAAGGCCCACTCTCTGTATTTTACAGGGAGTGGGCCTTTGTGCCGGATATGATAAAAACAGCCATTGGAATCCAAGTAAATTCCAGTGGCTGTTTTTCATATCTGTTATAATCTTCCGCTTGCCCGTTCAATTCTTTTGAGCAGAGAAGAAAACGGGACAATCAATGTTCCGGCGGCCAGGTTTCCCAGCCCATGTACTGCGTCCCATGGCAGTCCGGCAATAATCCATGCAATAGTTCCTTTCAGTGACAGCCCAAACATCAATGCCTGAGCCGGTGCGTATAGGGTTCCGAAAGCCAGCCCGTGCAGTGCACAAACGATCATATAGACAGGAACAGCGAGTTTGACCGGCATATGTTGCGGAAGAAGCATAGTGACTCCCCATAATACCGTCCATATATAGAGATAAGGGACCCACCAGGCAGAAAAACCGGCAAATAATCCATTCAGCAAAACATAGGTATAAATCGGATATAATGCCTTTTTCCGATAGACAATGGTATACGTCATGGTCAGCATCCCAAGCAGATGAATGTTGGGCGCCCACTCCATCAGGATTTTGGAGCAGTACATCAGTGCGCCCAGCATTGCAAAAACAGCCATTTCCCGCAGCGAAAGCCGAAGTTTTCGTCCAGCGGAGGACATCGGGGTGCTGTCAGAAAACTTATTCTTCAATTTTAAAAGAATAGCAGCTGCCGGGAACGATATCGGTGGAATCAACGCCGGTAGAAGCGTATTCGCCGTCAATATAAAATGCCCAGTATTTGCCATCGGTATCGTAGTCAGCGGTTACGCCGTTGACGGTCTTGACATACAGGCCGTATTCGCTCTCGTCGCCTTCGATCAGGCCGAGGTCGAGCAGAGCGGCACCAACAGTGGTTTCATCGGTCATAACATGGAACAGGGTGATGGAACCGTCTTCCAAAATGACTTCAAGTGCAAATTGGTTCTCGCCTTCGCCGACCGTGGTGCCTTCGGTATAGGCGGAACCGTTTTTACCGCTTTCTGCTTCAGCGGAAGATTCGGATGAAGTTACGGAAGAAGATTCTTCAGAGACTTCAGAGGATTCCTCAGCAGAAGATTCTTCCGAAGAGCTGCTTTCGGTTATAGCAGAGGAGGAAGCAGACGAAGTGGAGGAATCGTTGCTGCCACATCCGGTAAAGGATACAGCGACTGCCGCAGACAGTACAAATGCGAGAATAACGTTGACCAGTTTGTTCTTTTTCAGCATGAAAAAGCACTCCTTTATTAAAAAATATCCGATGAGAGGGAAACCTGTCAGATCGTAATCTGACTCCGGAGCTCGCAGTTTTGTTTCCAGTCAGGCAAGTCTTCCGGCTGACAGCACCCGGCTTCCGAACCTTCTCACAGATAATTACTGCAATGGTGTCAGACGGTCAACTCTGCGGGAATGACCGCCCGGAATGGGCTTTGCTGTATACGGCAGCGGTCCTGCGCAGGATTTTCACCTGCTTCCTTGTCCTGAATCAATCGGCGACATTATTATAGCATGGGCCTGTCCACCTGTCAATTTTACCATATCTGGCAGCTTCAAACAAAGAGCACAGACCGGTAAATGGCCTGTGCTCTATCAAAATATTATCTGTAGATTACTTCAAAGATGGTGACACTTTCCGGCTGCGCAACAAAATGAAGCTGCTGTTCATTGCCGGATACCGTCTCAACCGTCTGATAGACCAGACGAGCGGCTTCACTGATGGTGTTCAGTTCTGCCTTGGTCGGATATTTCGGACTGCCCATTGCTTCCCATGCAGCTTTGGGATTGCAGTTTTCAGCGTCGATGACGGCTTTGCGAATGGAAGCAATCTTTCCACAGAGAGTCAGCTGAATATCTTCCGGCTGTACAGTACGGCGTTCAAGGTCATGGTTATAAACCAGAATCGTCGCTTTCTTGCCATCGGTCAGCGCCAGTACCTCAGCATTCGGGTGGTTGCCCTCTACTTCCAGTCGCTGGTCGCCTGCTTCATGAAGTGTCTGGAAGACACGATAAACGGGTTTGGGAATACCATAGTTGTTTTGGATACCAAATTCATTTTTGTACGGTGCGCCTTTCAGACCCATTTCTTCAAAAATATCCGACACTGTCCAGAAAGAGTATCCTTCTACCAGTCCTTCGTTGTATGCAATGGTCTGCGCGACAAAAGCGGCCTGATAACTGGTATCAAATTCCTTTGAACCATTCCATTCGGTATAGTAAAGCGGATAGTCACCAGCTTCCTGTTTAGCTTTGCTGGTCATCTGGAACAGGATGTCACGGGGATTTTTATTTTCCCGGTTAAAGAACTTGCTCATCGCTTTTTCCATTTCTTCTTTGGGCATCTTTGCAAGTTCTTCCATCGACGGCATCTGGAAAGCAGCGGCACTGCCGTCGTTCATACCAAAGGTGGACAGAGGATCATCACTGGGGTAGTGGTGGGTTGAGATAAAGTCCAGCGGAACATTTTCCTGTTCGCAGAATATATCAAAAAGCG
>DVLW01000167.1 GCA_018715285.1 Candidatus Faecivivens stercoripullorum
CGAGAAATTTTTTCTTCACAAAATGACCTCCCAATCATATATAAAACTTCCAAATGAAAAAGAGCGCGAAAAAGCGCGTGCAGTTAAAAAATTACACGCGAAACAATTTCTGCTAATTATTTTACCATAATCCGGAAATAAAGTCAATATGATTATTTGTTTAATTATGATTAATACAGGTTTTATTATTGAGCAAAAACCCGCACAAACCCAGGTTTTATCGAAGGTTATGGGGATTCAAACAGGTATATGGTAATTAAATCATGTAAATTTATATTGATATTTTGCAATTATACAATATAGAAACAAATACCAGTTGCAAAATAACTAAAGTTATGTTAGACTTATACCCACAGGAGCGATAGGATATCAATCCGATAGGAAATATTCTTCACCCAATCCCCCAACCATTTAAACAGGAGGAAAACTTACATGAATCATAACTTTAAAAAAGCAATGACCGCGCTGATGCTTTCTGCACTGATTGTATCCAGCTTTTCTGCGGTAACGGCAGGCGCAAACGATGCCGCAGGCCGGCTGATCCATCGTGAATCTGCAAGCGCTTCTCAGGATGAGGAGCTTGGTGGAAGCTCCAGCTCTTCCGACACCGATGAAGGAAGCAGTTCTTCTTCCAACGCTGATGGAACCAGCAGTTCCAGCAGTTCCGAAGAAGAGGAGGAAGAGGAAGGAAGCAGCTCTTCCGGGGAATCTGAGGAAAGCAGTTCTTCATCTGAAACATCATCCAGCGAGAGCAGCACTTCTTCGTCTGATGAAGAATCGTCCGAAACCAGCAGCGATACTTCTCAGGAAGCACCCGAAGGCGCAGTATCAACCGAAGAAGAACTCCGGGAAGCAATTGAAAGTGCCGAAGGTGAGATTGTCCTTGCTGACAACATCACCCTGAGTGCACCGCTGAACCTTGAAAAGGCAGTCAGCATCGATGGCAACGGTCACACACTGGTTTCCGGTTTTGCAAGCCTGGACAGCCTGATTACCCTGATGCCGGGTGCAAGCGGTTCGGAATTCAAAAACATCACCCTGACTGTCAGCGAAGGCAACAAACACTCCCTCAACATCTGGAAAGCAGGCGATGTGACGCTGGAAAACGTCACGCTCGACCATTCCGCAGCAGCAACCGGTGCACCGCTGGTCATCAACAACGCGGACGTGACCATCAATGGTAAATGCACCGTCATCACCGGTGAGAACTCCTGGTACGGCATCAACCTTGACGACCGTTACGGCGAGACCTTTCTGACCTTTGACCTCGAAGCAGAGATCACCTTCAGCGACGTATACGGAAAAGACCTGCTCTGGATAGACGAAAGCCAGTCCCAGATCACCGTCAACAATCCGGAAGTTGCAGGACTTGTATACAGCGAACTGCGCGGCCAGTATCTGGCACCGACCGTACTTGCTGACGGCAACAAATACGCAACCATTCAGGAAGCAATCGCCGCAGTCGAAAGCGGTACCATTACCCTGCTTCAGGACACCATCGTCTACAGCGCAATTACCATCGATAAAGACCTGACCATCGATGGCGCAGGCTTTACCCTCATCGGTTCCGAGAAGGAAGGCAGCTTCCCTGTCGAGTACCGTGCGCTGACCAGCAACATGATGAACATCACCAATGGCGCAACTGTCACCCTGCGTGATGTCCAGCTGACTGCCGGCAACCTGAACCATGATGTCCTGTACATTGAACAGGGCGGCAACGTCACTCTGGAGAACGTATCTCTTGACCATACCAATGCAGCAGGTGGTGCTGCGATGACGATTGAGAGTGCCGACGTAACCGTTTCCGGCAGCCTGAACGTCATCACCGGCGAAAACTCCGAGTGCGGTATCAACGTCGACTCCGCAACCCACAGCCAGGATGCAACCCTGACCTTTGCAGACGGCTGTGATGTCAAGCATCAGGACGCAAGCGGCAATGAAGTTCCGCTGGTCAACCTTGATCTGGCTGAAGGCCAGTCCCCTGAGTCTGCGGTTGTCAACCCCGGCAATGCAGGACTTGAATTTGATGAAAACGGACAGGTCGTTCCGATTCCTGGCGAGGAAGAACCGGAAGAGCCTGAAACTCCCGAAGCACCGGTTGCAACTGTAACCGTCAACGGCGTCGAAGTCGGTAAATTCGATACCCTTCAGGAAGCTCTCAACCATGCACCCAGCGGAGCAACCATCACCGTTACCAAAAACGGCCTAAGTGCAGTTGTATCTGGCAACCGTATCTTTACGATTGTTCTTGCTGGTGAGGCAACCGAATACCCGGCACTGAGACCTGCAAATGGTTATCTGCTTGCCAACCTCGGCGGCGGTCAGTACTATGTATATGAAGCTCCGCTGATTCCTGAGATTCCGGATACCGATCCTCTGGACGGATGGGTCAAGCGCGGCAGCAGATGGTACCTGTACGATAACGGCAAGAAGCTGACCGGCTGGCATAAAGACGGCAACGCATGGTACTACATGGATTCGAGAGGTGTCATGCTGGATGACGGCCTTGAAGTCATTGACGGTGTTACCTACTACTTCTACAACTGGGGCGGTATGGCTAACGCATGGTGGTACAAGGACGATAACGGCGACTGGTTCTACTTCCGCGGCAATGGTGCGGTGGCGAAATCCAGCTGGATTGAGTGGAAAGGCGAGTACTACTACGTCGGCACCGACGGCAAGATGCTCACCAACACCACCACTCCCGACGGTTACCGCGTCGACCGCAATGGCAAGTGGATTCGCTAAGGTGGCGTGTCGCCACGGACTAAATCGCGATGATCGCTCCTGCTTCGCAATCCGCTCGGTCGTGATAGTAACAGCCTGAGCGAACGCGGCACAGTGCCTGTGCTCCCAGTTTGCCGGGATTCGTTCACGCCTTTGGAGCTCAGCACTCGACGGCTTCGACCACGCTCAAACGCAAAGAGATGGTGTATGTACTCACTGCCCGGTGATTCACGCGAGCGCAGAGCGAGTGCCAAAGTTACGCACAATGTGGGTACGATAATGACAAAAAGTTTAGGTCAAGCCTTTTCAAAGGCTTGCGGGTCCAGGGCGGCGCCCTGGGAACCTACCGACACGCACTATCTGACGATTTGTATTTGCCGTCCTTAGATCAGGAGAGCCCGAGAAACCTATCAAGGGGGTCTCGGTTGGGAAAAAACCGAGCAGCTGATTTTCTCGCTGGCTGAGCAGTGGTGAGATGTTTGCACT
>DVLW01000168.1 GCA_018715285.1 Candidatus Faecivivens stercoripullorum
AAAAGTCGGGTTTCCGGTGCTGGAAACCTGCAAACTGCCGGCGTCCGGAGGCAAATTTCCTTTGCTGCCCCGCCGGACGTCGTACAAACTGAATAGATGGGGCAGCCGTTATCGCCTTTTAAGAAAGGAATCAGACCCATGAATATACTAGGCTATCCCCTTGGATGGATCATGTGGGCAATCTTTCAGGTGGTAAAGAATTATGGCGTCGCGCTGATATTGTTTACCGTCCTGTTCCGTGTTGCTCTCTTCCCTCTGTCGATCAAGCAGCAGAAGTCCAGTGCAAAAATGCAGGTCTTCCAGCCTAAGATCCAGGAAATTCAGAAAAAGTACGCTAACAATAAGGAAAAACAGCAGGAAGAACTGATGAAGCTGTATGAGCAGCATGGGTATAACCCGATGGGTGGCTGTCTGCCTTCCATTATTCAGATCATTTTGCTGTTCGGTATCATCTATGTTGTTTATGAGCCTCTGACCCATATTCTGCGGCTGGATTCGGCTACCATCACTGCATTGACGGATGTACTGACTGCAAACCCCGATGTGTTCGGAAAGGTAACATCCCAGCCGCAGCTGACGGTTATTGCGGCAATTCAGAATCCGGATACAGTGGGATATTTCAGCAGCTTTTCCCAGGAAATCATCACCAGAATCCAGAACTTTGATTACACACTGTTCGGCCTGTATCTGGGTGATATCCCGACATGGAACAGCATTCTGGTACTGATCCCGATTCTGTCGGGTGCTACGGCACTGGCTACCACAATGGTATCGATGAAGATGACCCCTGGTATGAACCAGCAGCAGGGCGCGATGAAGTATATGATGTATTTCATGCCGATCATGTCGGTGTGGATTGCGTTTGAGGTTCCCTGCGGCGTCGGCATCTACTGGATTGTCGGTAACCTGCTGGCAATTGTTCAGACGGTTGTGCTGAATATCTTCTATTCTCCTGCAAAGTATAAAGCAGAGTACGAAGAACAGGTTCGCAGAGTAGAAGAACAGAAGAAAAAAGAACGCGAAGAACGCAAAAAGAGAAACGGCGGTGCTAAACTTCCCGAGGAAATTGAGGAAGAGAAGGCTGCTGAAAGGGAGGCCAGACGTAAACAGCCGGCAACTCCTGATGCTCAGAAAGCGGCCGAAGCGTATATGACATCCAAAGAACTTAACCGCAAACGTCTTGCTGAGGCAAGAAAGCGCGATGCGGAAAAATACGGCGACGAGTATATTGAAGTTACCGATCAGGACCTGATGTAAGGTGCTGTTTCCGCCAATCTTTCCTGCAGATTATACCTTGTATTTTCTGATGCAGATGATGAACAGGAGGATTATTATTTATGACCCGTGAGTATATTGCATCTGCCAATTCGGTCGAGGAAGCTTTTGAACTGGCATGCCGGGAACTTGGCATCCAGCCGGACGAGGTTTCTTCCCGGGAGGTTTTGAGGCTCCCGAAAAAAGGCCTGTTTGGTAAGATCAAGCAGCAGGCACAGGTAAAGGTTGTCGTTGAAGATCCTGCTCCTGCAGTTGTTCCGCAAAAGGCTGAGAAGCCGGCGGCTCAGCCGGTGGAAAAGGCTCCCAAAGCTGCTGCAAAGCCGGAAGTCAAGCCGGAAGCAAAACCGGTTATCGTTCAGCAGATGGACGAACCTAAGGCAGCAGAGCCTGTGACAGTTTGTGAAGAACCGGTACAGGAGACTTCCAATGAGCTGACTGAAGAAGAGATTGCTGATATCGAGCCCAAGATTGAGATTGCCCGGAATTATCTCTCCGAAATCTTTGAAAAGATGGGCGCCGGTGATGTCACAATGGAGTTTACCAAAGCTCCTGACCGTACCGTCATTATCCATCTTGATGGCGATTCGATCGGTTCGGTTATCGGTAAACGCGGTGAGACGCTGGATTCTCTCCAGTACCTTGTCTGCCTGGTTGCAAACCGTCTCAGACGCCGGGAAGGCGATTATGTCCGGTTTACGATGAATGCCGGCAACTATCGCGAAAAGAGAGAAGAAACCCTTCGTGCTCTGGCTGCACGGATGGCTAAAAAGGCACTCAAGACCGGAAGACCGGTTGCACTTGAGCCGATGAATCCTTATGAAAGACGGATTATCCATGCCGTTGTAACCGATATTGAGGGTGTTACCTCCAAATCCAACGGTGAAGAACCCAATCGTAAGGTTATCATCAAGCCGACCCGTACCGAAACCCGCGAAGGCGGCCGTTCCAGACGGGAAGGCGGTCGTTCCAGAAGAGGCGGCAGACGTGATTCTGAATCGCGCCAGCCCAGAGAGATGAACGAGAGCGTCCAGTCTGCCGGCGAGGCTGCCGTCAGGGAGCCGGCTCCCCATCGGGAGGCTAAAAAGCTGGATGATTCGGTCAAGCTGTATGGCAAGATCGAGCTGTAACAGATAAGAAAACCCGTTTTTGCGGGTGCAGGACCTCCGCAGCTGAAAATATGCGGAGGTCCTCTTATTTGAGAAGGATATTGACGCATGGAAAACAGATGTGTTTGTTTTCTTTGCATGAATAGCCTTCAGAGGTGTTGAGTAAAGTAGGATTGTGTTAATGGGACAGGGTGATTTTGATGAATGAAACGATTGCAGCAATTGCGACACCGCAGGCAGCGGGTGGTATCAGTGTGATCCGTATTTCCGGCGCTGATGCGCTGAAGGTCGCAGACAGTGTTTTTCTGCCGGTTTCCGGTAAGAAACTTGCGCAGTATAAAGGGTATACCGCAGCGTATGGGCACATTTTGTGTGGAAATGGCGGCGATGAACTGGATGATGGCGTTGCAACCGTTTTCCGCGCACCGCACAGCTATACAGGCGAGGATGTTGTGGAGATTTCCTGTCACGGCGGATTGCTGATTACCAGAAAGGTACTGCGCGCCTGTCTGGATAACGGCGCAAGGCTGGCAGGACCCGGTGAGTTTACGCGGCGCGCCTTTATGAATGGTAAAATGTCCCTGACCCAGGCAGAAGCGGTTGCAGATTTGATTAGTGCTGGTTCAGAACGCAGCTTGCGGGCTGCCCACAGCGCGATGGACGGTGCCCTTTACCGGAAAATTCGTGCAATTACCGACCAGCTGCTGGCAGTCAGCAGCCATCTTGCGGCGTATATCGATTACCCGGAAGAGGATGTGGATGAACTGACGGTCGAAGATATTGATCGCATCTGCCGTGACAGCCTTGGTCAGCTGAAAAAGCTGCTGACCAATTTTGAACGCGGACGGTTAATCAGAGAAGGCGTCGCCACGGTTATTATCGGAAAACCCAATGTTGGCAAATCGACGCTGATGAACCTGCTCAGCGGCTGTGCACGCAGTATTGTCACCAATATTCCCGGTACGACAAGGGATGTCGTCGAAGAAACAGTCAACCTCGGTGATGTGGTACTGCGGCTTGCAGACACGGCTGGTATCCGGGAAACAGATAATCCGGTTGAAAAAATTGGTGTGGATATTGCGCTTTCCCGTCTGGAAAGTGCCGGGTTGGTGCTTGCAGTATTCGACCTGTCGGAACCGTTGTCTGATGAAGACAGACGGATTATCGGCCGTATCAAAGAAATGCCGCGGCTGCCAGTTGTGGCAGTGCTCAATAAAACTGACCTGCCGCCGGTACTGGATACGCAGGAAATTATCAGCAGTTTTCCCCATTCTGTCCAGCTTTCAGCAGGCGGTGGTATGGAAGAACAGGAACAGGCAATTGAAACCTTGAACCAGGTAATCGGTGAGATGCTGATGCTGGATGGATTTGACCCGTCGGAAGCGTCTCTTGCCAATGAACGGCAGCGGTCTGCGGCTGCGGATGCGGCAAAATGCCTGGAAGAAGTGGCTGGTACAATTGAGGCCGGATACACGCTGGATGCAGTCGATGTGGCGCTGGAGAGTGCGTTGTCGGCGCTATTTGAACTGAGCGGTGAAAAGGTCAGTGATACGGTTATCGATCAGGTCTTTGAAAAATTCTGCGTCGGAAAATGATTTCGGTGAAGATTTCGTCACCCGATATTCGGGAGGGAGATAGAAAAATATGAGTTATCAGATGGAAAGCTATGATGTGGCGGTAATCGGCGGCGGTCACGCCGGGATTGAAGCTGCTGTGGCGGCGGCAAGGCTTGGGGCAAAGACGGTGCTGTTTACCCTGACACTGGATGCAATCGCCAATCTTCCCTGTAATCCGTCGATTGGTGGTACGGCAAAAGGTCACCTCGTCCGTGAGATTGACGCACTGGGCGGCGTAATGGGCATTGCGGCAGACCATTGCTTTATCCAGAGCCGGATGCTCAACCTTGGAAAAGGACCGGCGGTCCATTCTCTGCGGGTACAGGCCGATCGGTCGAGGTATCATCTGTATATGAAAAAGCTGCTGGAAAACCAGGAAAACCTGTATATCCGTCAGGCGGAAGTTACGGCTGTACTGGTGGAAGACGGCAAGGTTACCGGTGTACAGACAAAGCTCGGGGCGGTTTATCCGGTGAAAGCCTGCGTCATTGCGACCGGTACCTATCTCGGCGGCACAATCCATGTCGGTGATGTTTCCTATGCATCCGGTCCGGACGGCGTTGCAGCCGCAACTGTACTGACCGATAGCCTGAAAGCTGCTGGACTGCATATGCGCCGGTTTAAAACCGGTACGCCTGCTCGTGTTCATAAACGGAGTATCGATTTTTCCAAGTTTGAATGCCAGCATGGTGACGATGAGATTGTTCCGTTCAGTTTTACGACCAATCCGGAAGGATTGCGCAATCAGGTCGATTGTTATATCGCCTACACCAATGAGCGTACCCATCAGGTGATTATGGACAATATCGACCGTTCCCCTATTTATGGCGGCCGTATCCATGCGATTGGACCACGGTACTGCCCGTCGCTGGAAGATAAGGTCATGCGTTTTTCGGAAAAACCGCGCCATCAGTTCTTTATTGAACCGATGGGACTGGATACCGATGAAATTTATTTGCAGGGTCTCTCCTCTTCTCTGCCGGAAGATGTGCAGGTGGCTTTCCTGAAAACCATTCCCGGGTTTGAAAATCTGGAAGTTATGCGCAATGCCTATGCGATTGAATATGACTGTGTTGACCCGCTGGATTTGCGTGCGACGCTGGAAACAAAGGCTGTTTCCGGGTTGTATGGCGCCGGTCAGTTCAATGGAACGTCCGGTTATGAAGAGGCAGCGGCTCAGGGCTTAATAGCCGGTATCAATGCGGCATTGAAGGTACAGAAACGTGAACCGCTGATTCTTGATCGTTCGACCTCCTATATCGGTACGCTGATTGACGACCTGGTCACCAAGGGATGCAGTGACCCGTACAGAATGATGACTTCAAGAAGTGAATTCCGGCTGGTACTGCGGCAGGATAACGCAGATGAACGGCTGACACCGGTTGGATATAAACTCGGGTTGATTAGTGAAGAACGTTATCAGGCGCTTCTCAAAAAATTGCAGATGATAAAGGATGAGCGCGAAAGAATCGAGCGGGTTAATATTGCACCGTCTGAGCCGCTTGCAGAGCTGATGCTGTCCAAGGGTACCGAGCCGCTGCATACCGGCTGTAAACTGGCTGATCTGGTCAGACGGCCACAGCTGGGATATGCTGACCTGGCGCCGTTTGACCCGGAACGTCCGGAATTGCCGCGCGCAGTTGCCGAGCAGGTCGAGATTCAGACCAAGTACGAAGGATATATCCATAAACAGATGCTGGAAGTCGCGGAAATGCGGCGGCTGGAAGCAAAAAAAATACCGGAAAATATCTGCTATGATGAAATTGACGGCCTGCGGCTGGAAGCAAGAGAAAAACTCAGCCGTGTACTGCCGGAAAATATCGGTCAGGCTTCCCGGATATCCGGCGTTAATCCGGCGGATATTTCGGCACTGCTGATCTATCTGGAAGTATGGCAGAATAAACAGCAGGATAAAGAGGTGAAGACAGATGATTAACCGTGACTTTTTGATGGACAAACTGAAAGAGACAGGTTTTGAACTCTCCCAGCCGGAGCAGCTGACAGAACGGTTTGACCGGTATGCTGAGATGCTGGTCGACTGGAATGAAAAAATCAATCTGACAGCGATTACTGCGCCGGACGAGATTGTCATCAAGCATTTTGTCGACAGTCTCCTGCTATTGAAAGCGTATGATGTCCCTAAGGGTGTAAGCATGATTGACGTCGGAACTGGAGCGGGATTTCCGTCAGTTCCGGTTGCAATGGTGCGGGATGATATCCGGCTCACCTTGATGGACAGTCTGAATAAGCGCATCAATTTCCTGAAAGAACTGAGTAAGACGCTGGGCGTGAATGCAGAGTGCGTACATGCCCGTGCGGAAGAATTCGGCAACAAGCCTGAATACCGTGAACAATACGACGTGGCATGCGCACGGGCAGTCGCCCACCTGCGGGAACTGTCTGAATACTGCCTGCCGTTTGTAAAAGTCGGCGGCGCGTTTGTCGCACTCAAGAGCGTTGGGTTGGAACAGGAACTGGAAGAGGCCAAGGCGGCAATCGACATCCTTGGCGGAAAAGTCGAAAGAATCTCCCGTTTTACCCTGCCGGATGGTGCGGAAAGGGCGATTGCTGTCATTCGCAAAATCCGTCCTACCCCGAAAAAATTCCCTCGTCCGTACGGTAAAATCAAGAAAAATCCGCTGAATAAGGCCTGAAAACCATTAAAGATCTATTTTTCCCACGACCTATTTTTCTGGAAATAATTTCCCACCGGGTGTATACTCCTTCTTACCTGGACAGACTGTCTGTCCGGTGATATCTGACAAGGAAGGATGTATCAGCGGTGGGAATTTTTGTTAAGGAAAAGGCAGGACGTTCATCAATCGGAGCACCCTGGAAAATGCGCCTGGACGAGCATAAGAGTATCGGTAAGGTGATTTTGCTGGGCGTGGATGAAATTGCTCCCAACCCGGCACAGCCGCGTCAGGAGTTTGATCTGGAAGCACTCAAAGGACTGGCGGACTCAATTCAACTTAATGGTGTTTTGCAGCCGGTTCTGGTGCGGAAACGGGATGAGAACAAAAAAGACGATGATCCGGACAGTGCAAAACCGTATGAGCTGATTTCAGGTGAACGCCGCTTGCGTGCTTCTCGGCTCTGTGGCAAGGAAACCATTCCGGCAGTTGTAATGGATGCGTCGGCGCGTCAGTCGGCGGTCTATGCAATTCTGGAAAATATCCAGCGCCGGGATCTTAACCTGTTTGAGGAAGCAGAGGCGCTGCGGACACTAATTGTCGAATGGGGCGTTACACAGGAAGAAGCGGCTGCAAAACTTGGCATGGCGCAGTCGACGATTGCCAATAAACTGCGGCTTTTGTCACTCTCCCCTGTGGAACAGAAAATTATTCTCGAAAACCGGCTGACTGAACGGCATGGACGTGCCCTTTTGCGGCTGGAAGCGGGAGAAGGCCGGGAACTGGTAGCCAATCTGGTAGCTGAAAAACATCTGACTGTGCGTGAAACAGAGGAACTGATTGCCCGTCTGCTTGCTGGTGAACAGCTGGAACAGATTCAGGCATCAAATGAGAGTAATGGTCAGGTACAGCAAAACCAGCCCCAAAATGCTCAGGAAAATGTGACTGTACAGCAGCCTGTTCCGCCGGTTGAACCGGTGCGCAAAAAGACAAAAAGGGTGCTGCTTGTCAAGGATGTACGGGTGTTTTTCAATACCGTCAATCAGGCAATCGACGCAATGAAGCACGCCGGTATCCCTGCGGAAACCCGTCGGGAAGATCATGGCGAATATATCGAGTATCACGTCCGCATCCCAACCGGAAATGTCCATCCGGCAGCGGTCAGTCGTAAGGCAGCACGTTGAAATTCCCGGAACAAAAGGAATGTTTCATGATGGAGTGTTCCACGTGAAACATTCCTTTTTCCCTGTCATCCGCAAAAAATCCCGTTGTTTCCAAAAAATCAGCCCGATTCCCTGCTTTGCCGTTGTGTTTCGGGTGGGATTGTGTTATAATGATACTCGTGTATCCGATATTTTGCCGGATTTTTTCGGTACTAAGCGGATGCCGGTCTCCCGTCGGAAACGCTGACGGGAATTTTAGCGGAAAACAGACTGAGGGATTATATTTATGGGAAAAATTATTGCGGTCGCCAATCAGAAGGGCGGCGTCGGCAAGACGACAACCGCTGTCAACCTCGCGGCCTGCCTCGGATACCTCAAGAAAAAGGTGCTTCTGGTGGATATTGACCCGCAGGGCAATGCGACAAGCGGCCTGGGAATTGAAAAGAAGAAGATTGAAAATACCTCGTATGATATGCTCATTGGCGAAAAGGATGCTCAGCAGGTTATCCTGCATACAGAATTTGCCAATGTCGACCTGATTCCGTCCAGTATTGCGATGGCAGGTGCTGAAGTTGAACTGGTTGAAATCGAAAACCGTATCGAACGGCTGCGGATTGCGCTGGCTCCGGTACGGGATAATTACGATTATATTCTGTTTGACTGTCCGCCTTCGCTTGGGCTGATTACCCTGAATGCATTTACCGCGTCGGATACTGTACTGATTCCGACCCAGTGTGAGTATTACTCGCTGGAAGGGCTTTCTCAGCTGATGGCAACCATCCGTCAGGTAAAGCGGAAATATAACCCGGCAATTGAGGTGGAAGGTGTCCTGCTGACCATGTATGATGGACGGCTGAACCTGACCAATCAGGTTGTTGCCGAGATCAAACGCTTTTTCCCTGACCGGGTTTACCGGACAACCATTCCACGCAATGTCCGGCTTTCGGAAGCACCCAGTTTCGGTGAACCGGTTATCTATTTTGACAAAGGTTCCCGCGGTGCACATTCCTATTCCGAATTTACACGGGAGTTTTTAAAGGCCAATATGCAGTCGGGTAACCGGCTGTTTGGCAAAAAGTAATGCTTGATGGAGAAAGGTCTGAAAGAGTGTAAATGGCAAAGCAGAAAAGAGGCGGACTTGGACGGGGTCTGGATGCCCTTTATGAAGACAACAGCGCGGCTTTTCCGTCGGATGCCGGTAATGAGAACGGGACGTTGATGGTCCGGCTGAGCAGTATTGAGCCCAACCGTGGCCAGCCAAGAAAATCGTTTGATGAAGCGTCTCTTTCGGAATTGGCAGATTCGATACGGGAACATGGTATTCTCCAGCCGCTGCTGGTGCGCCGGATTGCGGACGGTACTTCCCTTTCGGGTGACAGTTATCAGCTGGTTGCCGGTGAACGGCGCTGGCGTGCGGCAAGAATGGCCGGACTGACCGAAGTACCGGTTGTTGTCCGGGATATGACCGAAGCTGAGGTCATGGAATTTGGCCTGATTGAGAACCTGCAAAGAGAAGACCTGAATCCTCTGGAAGAAGCTGGCGGTTATCAGGAACTGATCGAGACATTTGGCCTGACACAGGAAGCGGTTGCACGCAAAGTCGGACGGTCGCGCAGTGCGATTGCCAATGCGCTGCGGATTCTGAGACTGCCGCAGGAAGTGCATCCTCTGCTGGTGGACGGGTCGCTGTCGATGGGACACGCAAAAGCGCTGATTGGGATTGAAGAT
>DVLW01000169.1 GCA_018715285.1 Candidatus Faecivivens stercoripullorum
CAGTTCTTTACGGATTTGACAAGACTTTTGCAGGTAGGCAAACTATGTTGTCTGCTGCAAAGGTCTTTTTTGTTTATCAGCCGGAAAGTTTCCGCCCGCTTACTTTTGTCTGCGGCAGCGGAAGCTCTGCGCAGAGAAGAAAGTTTTCACTTCCCTGCCGCGTTCACTATCCGTATCAAAACCGGGCCATTGTCTGCATAATCATATAAGCGGACAGCCGGTTATTTAAGGAGGAGTATTTTATGGAAATCCTGATTATCATCGGTATTGTGGTTGTTCTGTTACTGGTGCTTTTCTTCCTGGGATATATGAAAGCACCCCCGGATACAGCATACATTATCTCTGGTATGGGCAAAAAACGGATTCTGATTGGACGCGCCGGCTGGCGAATCCCGCTGATTGAACGAGTTGATAAGCTCTCGCTGCGGGTCATGCAGGTGGATGTCAAGACGACAGACGCTGTTCCGACCAATGAGTTTATCAACGTTTCGGTCGATGGCGTTGCGAACATCAAAATCTCGTCTGATCCTGAGCTGCTGGAACGGGCCGCACAGTCGCTGCTGGGAATGAAACAGGTTGACCTGATTAACCTGGTGACCCAGGTGCTGGAAGGCAACA
The DNA here is from genome assembly GCA_018715285.1 of Candidatus Faecivivens stercoripullorum. Lineage (GTDB taxonomy): Bacteria > Bacillota > Clostridia > Oscillospirales > Ruminococcaceae > Faecivivens > Faecivivens stercoripullorum. Next base: position 619 of record DVLW01000169.1, read on the forward strand.
TGCGTGAAATCGTCGGTTCGGTCGGACTGAAAGAGATGGTTCAGGACCGTCAGGGCGTCGCGAAAAAGATTACCGAAAACGTTGTTCCGGATATGGAGAAGCTGGGCATTGAGGTTGTCAACTTCAATATTCAGAACTTTAAGGACAATGCCGGTACCATTGAAAATATGGGTATCGACAATGTCGAACAGATCCGTAAAAACGCACAGATTGCCAAGGCCAACGCACAGCGCGATATTGCCATTGCAACCTCTGAGGCACAGCAGCAGGCCAACGCCATCAAGGTCGAAGCCGAGAAGAAGATTGCCGAGCAGAACGCTCAGCTGCTTGTCCAGCAGGCTGAAATGAAGGTCATGGCCGATACCAAAAAGGCAGAGGCAGACGCTGCTTATTCGATTCAGCAGGAAAACCAGCGTAAAACGATTGAGATTACCCGTGCCAATGCGGATATTGCCCGTCGTGAAAAGGAAACTGAGCTGGCAGAAAAGGAAATTGCCCTTAAAGAGAAACAGCTGGATGCAGAAATCCGCAAGCAGGCTGACGCTATGAAGTATAAGGCAGAAAAAGAGGCAGAAGCCGATCTGATTCGCCGTCAGCGTGATGCAGAAGCAAAGAAATACGAAGCAATTCAGGAAGCCGAAGCCAGAAAAGCAGAGGCAGAAGCAGTCCGTTTTGCAATGGAACAGGAAGCGGAAGGTATCCGTGCAAAGGGTCTTGCGGAAGCAGAAGCCATCGAAAAGAAGGCAGAAGCGCAGCGTAAGATGGGCGAAGCGTCGGTATTGGAAATGTATCTGCAGGCGCTGCCTGAGATTGTCAAAGGCGCTGCAAGCCCGCTGGCACAGACCGACAAGATCGTTATGTACGGCGATGGCAACGCTACCAAGGTGGTCAAGGACGTTATGACCTCTGCAAGCCAAGTCATGGAAGGGGTCAAGGAATCTACCGGACTCGACCTGTCGGCACTTCTGGCTGGTATTGTCGGCGGACGCGCCGCAGCAAATGCGATTCAGTCGGATGCAGCTGTTCAGGACGATACAACAATATCCGGCGAACCGCAGCCGCCTGTTGACGCCGAATAAAGCGTAAATTTACAGAATAAACTGACAAAGCGCCTCTTCCCTGTATGGAAGAGGCGCTTTAGGTTTATAACCGTCATTTTTTGGATTCCGGTTTGCGCAGGCTTTTGAGCTGACGGACGTCATTTCCGATAAACCGTACCTGAATCAACTGAGAAAACAGTCGGGAAACAATCCGGTGCGCATATTTGTCATTGAATTCCTGAACCGTCAGATTACTGGTGACAATGAGCGGACGTTCAGCAGAAATGCGGCTGTTGAGGATATTGTAGACCACCGACTGGGTGAAGCTGCTGCTGAATTCAGCACCCAGATCATCAAGAACCAGCAAGTCAGCTTCCAGTATCCGGTCAAGTGTCCCATCATCTTCTGTACGCCGGAAATGTTCATTCTCAATCCGGCGCAGCAGGTCCTGTGCAGAACCGCAGACAACGTTATATCCTTTGGCTGCCACCACGCCTGCAATCGCACGGGAAAGATGGGTCTTACCCAGGCCGGTTTGCCCAAACATAAAGAGGCCCTGACTGTGCGGATTAAACTTTTCAGCATAGTTCCGGCAGAAATTAAGAACCTTCGTCATAACAACTCTCGGGTTCTGCCCGCTCTGTGGGTCGATAACATCCGGATAAAAGCTGAGGTCAAAATCTTCAAAGCTGCATTCCTGAAACGGAGAAGAAGCGTTCAGCTGTTCAACGCTCAGCCTGCGCATCTCAGCTTTCAGACATTCACACCGTACGCCGTCTACAAAGCCGGTATCCCGGCATTTGGGACAGGTATACTGCATTTCCAGATAATCGACCGGATAGCCTGCCTGCTGCATCAGTTCGCGCTCACGCTGCTGCAAGCGGAGATTGACCTCTTCTATCCGTGCAAGACCTTCGGCAAGGTTGGTTTTTCTTTGTAAAATCACTTTGCTGATTTCGGCAGAGGTCATAGCCAGTTTACGGCGGATTTCCATCACTTCAGGTATTTTTTCCGCGATTTCGTCCATCCGTCGGGACTGCGCAGCCATCTGTTCCAGACGGCGTCGGTCAATCCGTCTTTTTGCCTGCTGGAAAATATCATTATTCTGCATCCGAGTCACCTCCCTTAATCAAGATCCGGCAGATCAAATCCCTGCCGTGCAAACGCTTCAACATCATAGGATGGACTGCCCGATGATGAAGACGACGATTTTCCGCCGCCAGTCGTGGTGGTTGTTTTCTTTACATCGCCGCGCAGAATATCCTCCGGCGTTTTGAAGCCCATTTTATGCCAGTTTTGCAGGATTTTTCCGATATACGGGAAAGATGCCTGACCGATCTGGTCAACCGCCCGTTCGTAAGCCATCCGGATAATTTCAATATTAAAACCGTAATCCTGATACCACTGCATGATATATTTCCTATTCGCCGTAGTCAGTCCCCTGTTTTTGATGCCAAACGCTTCCATAACTTCTGCTTCACAGCTGAGTCGTTCGGTCTGATTGCGGATATATTCTTCTGCAAGCGGATGGGTATTGATTCCCTGCTCATACCAACCAGCCAGCAGTTTGGAAATATAACGGTAGTTTCCGCGGTCATGCATACAGCAAAACTCTACCGCCATGACAATCACATCTGCCGGCAGATCGTATTCTTCCAGAAAAAAGACAAATCCTTTCTGCTCGGTCGAAGATAACGGCCGTCCGAGAATCTGTTCAGCTGTAGTAAGCAAAAACCGCACCTCTTCCCGATCTGCGCTGACCTTGAAACGGGCAGCGTCAACCGTCTCAGGCGAATCGGCTATTTCACTGCGCGGCGGCTGTACCGGCTGCTGTTTTTTACCGGTATTCAATTGACGGTCTACCTCTTCAGCCGGCAGAATGCCACTGCTTGTCCAATACCTGATTGCCTCTTCAACGTCGCTGACCGGAACGGAAAGTACCGCCGCGATAACCGGAGGATCAATTTTATTGGTTCGCAGGATGTACAGAATGACTTTGATATACAGCCCGCTAGCCTTACCAATATGCTCATCGATAATTTCAGATGGTACCGCCACAAAGCTCGGCAGTTTATTTTTCAGCGTCATTCTTTTCTCCCTTTCCTCCCTGTCTTACCGCGCCATAGATAATGGCCAGCACTTCCCGCAGATGGTACATCGGCGCAATCAGTGCCATCGTTCGGCTCCCGCAGACAGATGCACCGGATAATCCAAATTCCGCTGCCAGACGGCCAACCCGCCAGCAATGAAAATCACTGGTGATAATCCGCACTTTCTGAGTTGGATTCAGATCGTCGGGATATAAATGGCGGGTATTGCGGAGATTTTGCCGGGTATTGACCGATCCTGATTCCAGCAGCAGTTTTTCAGCTGGAATCACGCCGTTTTGGAGCAGCCATTCTTTCATAACATCTGCTTCTGCGGCTGTCTCATGGGCAGTCTGACCGCCAGACAGAATGACTGTTTCACCCTGATACAGCTTTTCTGCCAGTGTCAGCCGCTCAATCAGGGTTGACGTCAGCTGGTTTCCTTTTTTGAGTCCGCTTCCCAGGACAACGGTACACTGTACCGGTTGTTTTTGCCGGGAACGTGCGCGTCCGCTCAGACTGCCGGTATATACCAGCAGTTCTGTTCCACAAAGCACTGCCAGCACCGTCACCGCGGCAAGCTGCAAAATCCAGACAGCCAGCAATCCGGGAAACATCTGAATCAACACGCCCAGCAGCAGCATTCCCATTCCGCCAACCAAAGGCACTACAGAAAAACGCACCCGTCCAAGCCGGACACGTACTAAAATACAATATAAGATAACCAAGCTGCCTAAAATCAGCCAAAACATACCTGAATACCTCCAACAGGTGAAAATCTCCCGTATATAGTATAACACAAAATCCCGTTTTCCGAAACCCTGTCCCACCCTCACCAATTGACAACAACATAACCGGATGCTATACTCAAACCATCCGGACAGAAAGGATGATTCAAATGGACGACAACATTTCCATGCAACAACTGAATCTTCAGATTCATCAGCTCCAGGAACAGGCTGCTGCATTTGAAAATCTCCGCGGAGAACTCGGTTCACTTGAGAAGAAACGTATCATGCTGGAACAACAGGTCTACGCCACAAAACGGGAAAAGGACGAACGGCAGTCCGAACTGAACCAGATGCAGACCGGCGGACTGAATACCTTTTTGTCCAAAATCATACCCGGACGAGAAAAAAAGCTGGAAGTCTGCCGGATGATGGCAGATGAGGCAGCCGCCAAATATGATACTGCTATCCATGCGCTGATGGAAAATACCGATCAAATCCACAAGCTGGAACGTCAGGTATCCAATGGGCATCAGGCCCGTTTGAAACTGGACTCACTGATCGCACAAAAAGCCGCGCTGATTCAGCAAACTGGCGGTGATCTGGCTCAAACGCTGGCTGATCTGGACAACCGGCTCTATACCCTGTCCCAGCGGCGAACAGAGCTGGATCAGGCGGTTCAGGCAGGTAGAGGTGCACTCGCTACCATTGATTCGATTATAGACAAACTGCAAAATGCACAGAATTGGGGTACTTTTGATATAGTTGGCGGCGGACTGATTACCGATATTGCCAAACACAGCAACCTCGATGACGCCTCCCAGCTGACGTATACTCTGCAAAAACAGATTCACGCCTTTCAAAAGGAGCTATCGGATATTTCTATCCATGCCGATTTTTCCATTGAGGTAAGTGATTTTATGAAATTTGCGGATTTTGCGTTTGATGGACTGATTGCCGACTGGCTGGTTCTGGACAAAATCAACAGTTCCCTTTCACAGGCTACCCATACCCGGAATCAGATTGCTTCGGCAATTCATATGCTGGAACCCTTGCAGCAGGAATGTGTATCCGACCATGACCAAACACGCCGACAGCGTATCAACTTCCTGATTGAGGCATCATAACTGGAATACCTATAAACCTGTAAAACGGGCGGTCAGTAAAAACTGGCCGCCCGTTTATCATTCGATTATATCAATTATCAGTCGATATGGTTTGCAACTTCAAAGGCATCCCAAATCGCATACATAATATTGGAAACGTTTTTCGCGTCGCCCAGCAGATAGATATCCGGAATCTCATACTGCAATTCTTCGTACAGACTCTTTTCCTCACGATATCCAACAGCCAGAATCACGCTGTCTGCCGCAATTGAATGGTTTTCGCCATCCTTTTCATAGCAAAGTTTGCCGTCATGATAACTCTTAACCCGAGCGCTGCAAACAACATCAATGCCCTTGAAAGGCACCAGTTCCAACAGCATTTCCTTATTGGCAGAGCAGATCGGGCCATTGACCGCAAGCAGCTTATCCATTGCTTCGACAACAGTGACTTTCTTACCCTTTTCTGCCAGATCCAGCGCCAGTTCCAGACCAACCAGACCACCGCCGACAATAACGGTGGTATCACCAGGATCTTTTGTACCGGTGAGCGCATCTGCCGCAGTATAGACCTTTTCATCATCACCAAGGCTGAATACCTTTGGAGTAGAACCGGTTGCGACAATAACGGTATCATAACCGCCCGACAGAACCATCTCTTTGGTCACTTCGGTGTTCATATGTACTTCCACACCCAGCAATTCCATCTGACGCGCATACCATTTAGCCAGTGCGATATCGTCTTCCTTAAAGGACGGTGCTCCGCCCGGAATCAGGTTTCCACCGAGCACACCGGTCTTTTCAAACAATACCGGTTTATGTCCGCGAATTGCCAGTACACGTGCAGCTTCACATCCGGCAACACCGCCGCCGATAACCATCACCTTCCGGCTGCGGAAGATTGGACGATAAGCGTTGGGGCCTTCTTTACATGCCTGCGGATTGACGGCACAGTTGAGCATCGAATAGTTCTGGATACGGCCCATACAGCCTTCCTGACAGGAGATGCAGGGACGGATTTCATCAGTTTTTCCACAACGGAGCTTTTTGACATAATCAGGGTCAGCCAGCAGCGGACGTCCCAGCGAGATAATATCGCAATCGCCATTCTCCAGCGATGCAAGCGCCATATCCGGATTGTCCATTCTTCCGGCAAGAATAACCGGCACATCGACTGCATCCTTTACCAGCTTTGCGTAGGTGCGGTAAAGGCCCTTTTCCTGATACATCGGAGGATGGCTCCACCACCATGCATCGTAGGAACCGACGTCAACGTCCAGCGCATCGTAACCATACTGAACCAGCAGTTTTGCCGCTTCGATACCTTCAGGCAGATCGCGTCCCATTTCGGTGAATGTTTCACCGGGCAGGGCGCCGACTCTCCAGTCCTTAATCATGCTCTTGGGGCTGAAACGCAGCGTGACAACAAAGTCCTGACCGCATCTGGACTTAATTTCTTCGACGACTTCTTTGGCAAAACGCAGACGATTTTCCAGACTGCCGCCGTATTCGTCAGTGCGGTGGTTAAACATCGAAATTGCGAACTGGTCCAACAGGTACCCTTCATGAACAGCGTGAATCTGTACGCCGTCAAAACCGGCACGTTTGGCATTATAGGCACCCAGTCCGAACGCTTTGACGATCTTATGAATCTCTTCAACCGTCAGTTCACGGCAGATTTTATCCAGCCATCTGTGAGGAATCGGAGAAGGAGCGACCGGAGGATACTCGCCCAAATTGGTAGGGATGGTAACCCGTCCAAAACCGGCAGACATCTGCAAAAATACCTTTGCACCATAAGCGTGAATCCGCTCGGTCATTTCACGCGCAGTACGGGTAAAATGAACCGAATCGTATGTAGGAGAAGGACAGTTAGGCATGCCGTGTTCTTCTACTTCATTGTCCACAAAAGTTACGCCGGTAATAATCAGTCCGGTGCCGCCTTTAGCGCGCTCGGTGTAGTAATCGATTCCACGCTGATTAAAGCCGCCGCTTGCATCTCCAAGCCCCAGAGGACCCATCGGAGCGAGAGCGAAACGGTTTTTCAGCTGAACATTGCCGATACTGACCGGCGTAAACAGCTTTTGGTACTTCATTTCAGATCAATCCTTTCCACACAGAATTTTGCACAATATTAACAGTTATATTATATCAATTTTCGTGTAGAGAGTCAATGCAGAAATAAGACTGATTATATCAAAAACCCGACTGTAATCAATCGGAATATTTTTCCGATCTCATCGAAACTTCCCGGACAAAAGCAGCAAAATATTCGGCAAAATCCGGTGTGCGCTCATCCCATTGCGCACCAGTCAGACGTTCGGGATGGAACTGTGTTCCCCAGATCAGCTGATTCGGATCGGTAGATTCATAGCTTTCCACGATTCCCTCAATCGAACGTCCGGTTACCCGAAGATTTCTGCCAAGGTTCCGAACCGCCTGATGATGGGTAGAGTTAACCCGGAAAACTTCTCCGTACATACGATGTAAAACAGAGCCTTCCTCTGCATAAAACGGGTGGCGGATTTCGGCATTTGAATGGATAAATCCCATCTGTGCCAGTAAATCCTGATAAAGTGTACCGCCCAGTACCACATTGAGCAGCTGGAAACCACGGCAGATAGCCATAATCGGCTTTTTAGCTGCCAGAAATGCGCGGCAGAGTTCCATTTCATAAGCGTCACGCGCCAGATCAATCACAACCGAATCATTGAGGACCTCTTCCCCATACCAGGTCGGATCAACATCCTGACCGCCTGAAAGCAGCAGCGCATCGCACATGGAAGCATATTCCTGTACACAG
>DVLW01000170.1 GCA_018715285.1 Candidatus Faecivivens stercoripullorum
CCAGCTGCTCCGGGTGCTTTCAAACTCACCGTTGCAGGTCGATATTGAGCTGATTCAGACCGAAACCCATCGTTCCCGCAATACCTCAGAAGAGCATCTTTTCAAGTTTTACAAGACCATCCGGGATATCGAAAACGAGTATTTTGACGGAATGATTATCACCGGAGCACCGGTCGAGCAGATGCCATTTGAAGAGGTAGACTACTGGCCGGAACTGTGCCATATATTTGAATGGTCCAAGACGCATGTTTATTCCACTTTCCACATCTGCTGGGGAGCACAGGCCGGACTGTATTATCATTATGGCGTGCCCAAGTACGATCTGCACAAGAAGATGTTCGGGGTATTTCCGCATCATGTATTGCAGCCATTTCATCCGCTGCTGCGCGGGTTTGATGAGGAATTTTACGTTCCGCATTCCCGGCACACCGAATGCCGCAGGGAAGATATCCTTGCAACCGGAAAGCTAGAGATTCTGACCGAATCACCGATTGCAGGCGTGCATATTGCATCGTCGTTTGACGGACGGCAGTTTTTTGTTACCGGACACAGCGAATATGACCGTGGGACACTGGCGGCTGAATATTTTCGGGATCTGGATAAGGGGCTGCCGATTGATCTGCCGTATCATTATTTTGACGGTGACAATCCGGAAAATGAACCGAAATTTATCTGGCGTGCGCACGCGAATCTTTTGTATGTCAACTGGCTGAATTACTTTGTTTATCAGCAGACGCCGTATGACCTGAAGATGCTGGATGAATCTGTTTAACAAAAAAGACTTGATTATTTTGTCAGAATGGGTATAATAATAGAGGAAGATTGTTTCCTCACTTTGAAAGGAGTCCCAATATGACCATTACTAAAGATATGACCATTGGCGCGATTCTCGATTTTGATCCCACTACCGCTACCTTCTTTATGCAGATGGGTATGCACTGCCTGGGCTGCCCCGCATCCAGAGGTGAATCGGTTGAGGATGCCTGTGCTGTTCACGGTGTTTCGGTAGATGAGCTGCTGGAAAAACTGAATGCTCATGTTGCCGGCAAATAAATGACGGCAGATTGACCGCTCAAAAAATCGGGCTGACCGAAAGGTTATGCCCTTTTTTTGTGTATGGAAAAAGATGGAAGATAAAGGAGGAAACGGAATTGGTACAGCTGGATAAAAGGCTTGCACGGATGGCAGAACTGATGACGCCGGGAGGTGTCGGGATAGATGTCGGAGCCGATCACGGCTATCTTTCGGTCAGTCTGGTTGCGTCCGGGAAAGCAAAACGGATGCTGGCGACGGATATCCGGCCGGGTCCGCTGTCATCGGCAGAGCGTTGTATCCGGGAAAATGGCCTGCAGGACCGGATTGGTACAATGCTGACGGATGGACTGAATGGGGTACCGCTGGAGGGTGCAACCGATATTCTGATTGGCGGAATGGGCGGTTTGCTGATTGCGGAGATTTTACAGGCACGTCTGCCGGAACTGAAAGAGTTTAACCTGGTTTTACAGCCGATGACACAGGCAGCTGCTTTGCGCCAGTGGCTGTGTGATAATGGTTTTGAGATTATCAGTGAGCGGTGTGCGGTTGCGGCGTCAAAAGCCTATTCGGTTATCAATGCCCGGTATGATGGCGTGAAAAGGGAATGTGACCCGTTTTTTGCACTGGTTGGGAAGGCTGCGGAAGATGATTCGGAGGATGCAGATATCTATCTGCAAACGCTGCTTTCACGGGAACAGAAGACCCTTTCCGGTCTGATGAGCGCCGCCAGTCCGGATGAAGAAAAGATTGCCCACAGTCGGGAACTGGCTGAAAGGTTACAGAAACTATTGGATCAGCGTGCTATGGAGCACGCTCCGGAAAGAAAGGAGTGCTGAAAATCATGACGACAGTAGGAGATATCCGCCGGGTGATTGACCGGGTAGCGCCGTTTGACAGCTGTGAGAGTTTTGATAATGTTGGTGTGCTGATTGGTGGGGAAGATATCCCAGTCAGCCGCTGTCTGGTTACATTGGATGTCACCCGTGCGACGGTGATCGAAGCGGCCCAAAAGGGATGCGAGATGATTCTTTCCCATCATCCGGTGATTTTTCATGCGATGAAGCAGATTCCGTTTGATTCGGTACAGGGGATGCTGGCAGCGAACAGAATCGCGGTTCTGTCTGCTCATACCAACTTTGACAAGGCACCGGGTGGACTGAACCAGTCGCTTGCGGAGCTTCTGGGTCTGGAAGAATTTGCGCCGCTGCCGGAAGATAACTGCGCGGCGACAGCGACACTTCCGGGCAAAAAGCCGATGATGATGGAAGAGGCCGTGCAGCATGTCGCAAAGGCACTCGACCTTCAGGGAATGCGGTATTATGATGCAGGAAAACCGGTACACAAAGTTGTACTCTGCTGTGGCGGCGGAGGAAGTTTTGTACATGAAGCAATCCGGCTGGGAGCTGACCTGGTCATATCCGGAGACTTCAAGCACGATCAGGTGATTGATGCAATGAATGCAGGTGTAAGCTGCATTGATGCCGGACACTTTGAAACAGAACGGCATTTTGTCCCGATGTGCTGTAAATGGCTTTCGGAGGAACTCAGTGACGTATCCTTTATTGCATCGGAGAATGTCAGACCTGGATTTATCTTCCGTGTTTTTGGGGAATGATTGGTCCGGATGCAGGGATAGATAGATATTTTGCCGGTATCTGTCAGATTTTGGGCAATTGTCCGATTTGTATGCTCTTTTTTGTAAACAACTTGAAAAAAGATTCAAAACTTGGTATGATGATAGTCTGGGAATGAAATTTTTCCCTCAAATACTGTCATATTTTTTAAAGGAGCGTGCAAGTATGTCTGACAAAGAAACCTCTGTCAGTACCGAGAATATCTACCGGCTTGACGGCCGCGTACCTCTCGGGAAAGCCATCCTGCTGGGACTTCAGCATGTTTTGGCAATGTTTGCCGGAAACCTGACGCCGCTGATTTTGGTTGCGGGTGCCTGTTCACTGGGTGATTTGCAGGTACCGATTCTGCAAAACGCAATGCTGGTAGCTGGTCTGGTTACATTGGTTCAGCTGTTCACCATCGGGCCGATCGGCGCAAAGCTGCCTATCGTCATGGGTACCAGTTCCGGCTTCATCGGAATCTGCAACAATATCGTTGCGATGACCGGCGGCGGAATTGTTTCGTATGGAGCGCTGATGGGCGCATGTATCGTTGGCGGTCTGTTTGAGACGGTGCTTGGATTTTTCCTCAAGCCGCTGCGCAGATTTTTCCCGGCGGTTGTAACCGGTACAGTTGTTCTGGCAATCGGTCTTTCGCTGATTTCGGTCGGTATCAACTCTTTTGCCGGCGGTTCGGGAGTCGGAGATTTTGGTTCACTGCAGAACCTCTTTGTCGGAACAGTCGTTTTGGTAACGATTGTTGTCTGCAAGCACTTTACCAAGGGTATTACCAGTAACTCTGCTATCCTGATTGGTGTTGTAGTCGGTTACATCGTCTGCGGCATCATGATGCTGGTTCTGCCGAATACCTATATCGACGCCAATGGAGTAGAACAGACCTGTTCCTGGGTTCTCAACTGGGACAAGGTTGCACAGGCCAGCTGGTTCTCGCTGCCGCAGATTCTGCCGGTTAAGCCGACCTTCAGCCTGAATACTATCATTCCGATGTGCATCATGTTCATTGTAACGGCAGTTGAAACAGTCGGCGATACCTCCGGTATTACCGAAGGCGGTCTTGGAAGAGAAGCGACCGACCGTGAGCTTTCCGGCTCGGTTATCTGTGACGGTTTGGGATCTTCTTTTGCAGCACTGTTTGGCGTACTGCCCAATACCTCTTTCTCTCAGAATGTCGGCCTGATTGCAATGACCAAGGTTGTCAACCGTTACTGCATTGCCATGGGCGCAATTTTCCTGGTATTCTGCGGACTGTTCCCCAAACTGGCGGCTCTGGTTTCGATCATGCCTCAGTCGGTTCTGGGTGGAGCAGCAGTCATGATGTTTGCTTCGATTGTCATGTCGGGTATCCAGCTGATTACCAAGGATAAGATGACTGCCCGTACGATTACCATCGTATCGGTTGCAATCGGTCTGGGCTATGGTCTGGGCAGCAGTGCAAGCGCACTGGCCCTGATGCCGCTGCCCATTCAGTACATCTTTGGCGGTTCCGGTATTGTACCGGCTGCGCTGGTTGCGATGATTATGAACATCGCAATTCCGAAAGACCACGAAGGTGCTACTCCAAAAGAAGCGTAATTATATGTATTATAAAAGCCGCTGCCTGTGTTTCAGGCGGCGGCTTTTGCGTTATGTATACAACAATAGGGAGATACGGCGAATCCGCCATATCTCCCTTTGTTGTAGCATTATCAGTGATTATTTGATGAAAGCACCGAAAGCACGGTAAGTTTCGTAAACATCCAGCTTGGAAGTGATTTCAAACGGAGCGTGCATGCTCAGTACCGGAACGCCGATATCGATGGTATCGACATCCAGTTCAGCGATATAAGCAGCAACGGTTCCGCCGCCACCGAGGTCAACACGTCCCAGCTCAGAGGTCTGCCAGACAATGTTTGCATCGTCGAGAGTCTTTCTGACCTCAGCCATAAATTCAGCCGAAGCGTCGTTGGAACCGCCTTTGCCTCTGGAACCGGTGAACTTCATGATAACCGGGCCGTAGTTGAGGTAAGCAGCGTTGAGTTTTTCATGTGCGTCAGCAAAAGTGGGGTCAACAGCCGCGCCGACGTCAGCAGACAGGCACTTGGAAGCCGACAGGATGGTATGGCCTGCGATACCGTAAGGAGCGCCGATGTTGTCGAAGAAATAACGCAGGAACGCACCCTTCATACCGGTAGCACCGCAGCTGCCGATTTCTTCCTTGTCAGCCAGCAGGACAACCTGAGTAGTAGCAGGTACATCCTCGTGGTCAAGCAGTGCACGAAGAGCAGGGAAGGAGCAGACGCGGTCATCCTGACCATAGGAACCGATCATGCTGCGGTCAAAGCCGATATCACGAGCCTTGAAAGCAGGGACGATTTCCAGTTCAGCCGACAGGAAGTCAGCTTCAGTGATGCCGTATTTCTCAAACAGGATATTGGCAATATTCAGTTTAACACGGTCGCTCTTTTCATCGGTACGGAACGGACGGGAACCAATCAGAATGTTGAGTTCTTCGCCCTTGATGATTTCGCCTGCGGGACGTTTCATCTGTTCAGCAGCCAGATGCGGGAGCAGATCGGTGACGCAGAAAACAGGATCAAACTCATCCTCACCGATTGCAACGGTTACGACCGACATATCGCGGCGGATGATAACGCCATGCAGTGCAAGCGGGATAGCAGTCCACTGATATTTTTTGATACCGCCATAGTAATGGGTTTTGAGCATTGCCAGCTCTTTATCCTCGTACAGCGGAACCTGTTTGATATCCAGACGGGGAGAGTCAATGTGCGCAGCCATAATCATTGCGCCTTTATCCAGCGGATCGGAGCCGATACGGCAAACGACCAGCGATTTACCGCGGTTGTTAAGGTATACCTTATCACCGGGATTGAGCTTGACCGACGGGTCATAGGGAACATAACCCTTAGCTTCCGCCAGACGGACAGCCTCGGTTACACACTCACGTTCGGTTTTACCGGCATCAAGAAATGCCTTATAATCATTGCAAAAGCTGTCTGCATCTGCCAGCTCCTGTTCGGTGCGGGTCAGGCAGCCATTTTCTTTCTGGAAAAACAGCTTGTTTTTCAGTTCCTGTACAGAATCCATTCTGAACAACCTCCTAATTTTGATCTATAAATCAGGGCATCTGCCCGGATTCTCAGTAGTAGAGATTTTGATACATTTTCTGTGCGTTTTCCACCCGGTCGGCAAAATCAGCCGCAGCTTCATCCGGAATCACTTCCAGTTTCACTCCATCCGGGCTGTTGGCGGAATCAGAGAGCCAACTGAGGGTCTGCTCCTCACCAGCGTAGTAATAAACACTCAGCGTTTTTAAATCGGTCTGATCGGCGTATTTGGTCACCGTCTCGAGTTTGCCGGTAAAATCCGCTTCATTTTCGTCCTCATCGCAGTACGCAAGGGCAAAATACCAGCTTTCCGGCAAACCCGTCTGCTGCGACTGGGCAGCGACCGTATCCGGATAATCCCGGTGGTAGACGATTCTGAAAGTCAGCTGATAGATACCAGTGATAATTGCGATGACCGATATAATGCATACCAGCGTAATAATTGCCGTTCTGCCATCCTGATTGACCGGCCTTGTCAGTTCATCCGCCAGTGAACGTCCATCACGGAGCAGTTCTTCGCGGGTACCATTGTTGCGCAATACAAAGTCGGAGCGGACGGTATAGAAACTGTCGGGATGCTGAGCGGACATCCTTCTTCTGGCAGCCTCCTCGTCGATTTTATCCCGCATCAGAATCCGCTGAAGACGAACGTCTTCAGACGCTAGAACCGATACCCGGCGGTCACAGATTTTATCCAGACCACTTTCAAAGAGGGTCGGCGCATCAAGAAGGATGTATTTTTTTCCATTTGCCGCCGCCTGTGCAATACGGGATTTAATTTCCTCGCAGATAGGCGGAAACATCAGTTTATTGAGTTTTTCAGTCTGTTTAGGTTCAGAAAAGGCGATTGCCGCCAGCATTTTACGGTTGAGAGAACCGTCTTCCATCAAAATCTGGCTGCCATAGGCATTTTCCAGCATTGAAAGGATTTCCGGACGGCTTTGCAGCTCGCGCGTCAGCTGGTCGCAATCGATAATAACAAATCCCTTTTCAGCGAAGCTTTCGGTTACAGTTGATTTACCGGCGCCAGTCTGACCAGTCAGCCCGATGACCAGCGGAGAGTTTTTATTTCCAGTTTTTTTCAATATCATGCTGCCTCCATCCGGTCATTCCGACAGCCCGTCCAGTTTCACAATACGGAAAGCCGCTGCCCGCAGCAGCCGGTTATAGACAGCCAGTCCGATACCATGCTGGTCAGGAGAGCGGACGAATACCTTTTTAGCTCCCAGATCATCACACTGACGCAGCAGGTCAAACAGCCTGTGTGCCTGCGTTTCAGGTTGTCCCATCTGTCCAAAAGCAAGAGTTGATACCGGCATACCGTCTTCCTCACCGTCAAAGACCATCGCGTATACACCATCACCGGCTACCGATTCCATATATTTCCTGAATGCAGCAAGAGAACCTTCAACAATTGTTACCTCAGCGATAGGCGCATAGTGCCGGTATTTCATTCCAGGTGACGCAACCTTTGCATTTGCGTCGACCGCGTGCAGAACACCGTCATCGATTTCAACCGGACAGATTTCTTCCAGCATTTCGACCGTAATTCCACCCGGTCTCAACAGTCTTACCCGGTCTTCTTTTACCTGGATAACCGTTGATTCCAACCCGACCTGGCATTCTCCGCCATCTATAATCAGCGGGATACGTCCATCCATGTCATGCAGCATATGTGCGGCAGTAGTAGGGGAAGGATGTCCCGAGAGGTTGCCGCTCGGTGCAGCCAGCGGCAGACCACATGCACGAATCATCTTCTGAGCCGACTGGCTCGAAGGGAAACGAATACCAACGGTTGCCAGCCCAGCGGATACTTCATCACCAATCCGTTCCGAACGGGGAAGAATCATCGTCATCGGACCCGGCCAGAATTTTTCTGCCAGCTTAAAGGCAAGGGCAGGCGGATTATCAACCAACGGCGGGAGCATATCCATTGAAGCAATATGCACAATCAGCGGGTTGTCCTGCGGCCGTCCCTTAGCGGCAAAAATTTTTGCGACAGCATCCGGATTATAGGCATTTGCCGCAAGCCCGTACACCGTTTCAGTCGGAAACCCGACGACTTCACCCTGTGTCAGCAGTTCGCCGGCCAGACGGATATTTTCATCATCCGGCGGCAGAACCTGCGTTTTCCATTTTTCCATCTGATTTACAGTCCTTTTTGATTTTCTGTGTCAAGTGATTTTTGGCTGATTATTCCTGATGAGCAAGCATTTTTGCCTGTGCGTCACTAATCAGCGCGTTAATCAGCTCGTCCATATCTCCATTGAGAAAGTTGTCCAGTTTATACAGCGTTAGTCCAATGCGATGATCGCTGACCCGTCCCTGCGGGAAGTTATAGGTGCGGATTCGTTCCGAACGGTCGCCGGTACCAACCTGCGATTTACGTTCAGCAGCGATTGCAGAGTCCTGTTCGCGTTGTTTTAAGTCCAGCAGCCGGGCTCGGAGAATTTTCATCGCACGGTCTTTGTTTTTATACTGGCTGCGTTCGTCCTGACATTCTACCACCATACCGGTCGGCAGATGGGTAATACGGATTGCGGATTCTGTCTTGTTGACATGCTGTCCGCCAGCACCGCTGGAACGGTAGGTGTCAATTTTCAGCTCGGTCGGGTCGATTTCCAGTTCAACCTCATCCGCTTCCGCCAAAACTGCGACGGTAACAGTTGAGGTATGGATACGTCCCTGTGTTTCGGTTTCAGGCACGCGCTGAACCCGGTGGACACCCGATTCAAATTTCAGCCGGGAGAAAGCACCTTCACCGTCAATCGAAAAGGAAATTTCCTTATAACCACCCAGTTCGGTAGGGTTGGCGTTGATGACTTCCATCTTCCAGCCCTGTCTGGCGGCGTACATACTGTACATTCTGCTCAGTGTGCCAGCAAAAAGCGCGGCTTCTTCGCCACCGGCGCCGCCGCGGATTTCCATAATAACGTTTTTCTGATTACGTGGGTCCTGAGGCAGCAGCAGAATTTGGATTTCATCCCGCAAAACAGCCGCTTTATCCATTGCATCCGCATAGGTTTGCTGCAAAAAGCTCTTCATTTCGTGGTCTTTTTCTTCATCCATCATCTGTCTGGCCTCGTCCGCCTCTTCCAAAGCCTTTTTATAAGCGCAGATTTTTTCATACAGCGGCGTAAGTGAGCGATATTCCTTCATCATCGCAGCCATTTCAGACGGCGAACAGCCGGGAACGGAAAGTCTTGCTTCCAACTGTTCATAATGTTCAGCGACCTGATTTAATCTATCCAGCATTCTTCAGCTTCCTTATGGTTAAGATTGAGAGGCAGGCGGATTTTTTTCGATTTTGCGTACGCCTTTTTCCGCCTTGGAACGGGGAATCATAATTTCATGACCGCATCCCATACAGCGCATTTTGAAATCCATACCGACCCTTAAAACGAGAAAACGGTTGTCTCCGCAAGGGTGATTTTTTTTCATAATCAGAACATCGCCGACCGAAATATCCAAATCCAAACACCTCATTTACAATCCATTACTCATTTGAGTATACCACATTTTGACGAAAAAAGCCAGCACCATTCGGTCAATTTTCCAAAATCCGAAGTCGTATAATTCGGTATCTTTCGACATAACCTAACCAAAGCGGAAGGTTAAAACAACCTTCCGCCCGGATGAATAAAAAATTGGATTCATATAAAAAGGGGAGTGATTCAACTGGCAGCAGAGATCACCGCATGGTTTGCGGATATAGATGAAGCGGAACTGGCCGCCAGACAGCTTCGGCAGCGTGGGCATGGAATCAGTTCACTCAAGATACGCCAGCCGCGTCCGAAAGGGACTGACAATGGCGTACCGCATCCGACTGCATTGTCTTTTTACGGGACAGCCGCCGGACAGTCCTGGATGTCTGGCGGAAGTATGGCGACAACACCCGTCCTTTTTCCGGCACTGATGTCGGATAATGACGGAACAATTGGTGGTCAGGATGGACCTGCAGGACGAAGTGACTGCCTGATGGTAATCCGGACAGGAGAACGCCATGCTCAGCATAACGCAGCGATTCTGACCTCACTTCATGCACAGAACCTTCACGTTGTCACAGGACTGCCCTGATCGAATATCGTTTCGATTTTTCTGCCGCAGCAGGCAGGCGAATAAACCCAATCAGAAAGATGGCCTTCCCGGATACGGTATGGAGCAGGCGCCGGGATTTCTTCTTCCTGGAACCCTTCAATGATAATCAGCTTGACTTTCATCCGTTCAGGGATAATATTTTTAATGAAGACGCTGACCGTCATGCCGGGGACAATCCCCGGCTTTTTTTCTGCCAGACCGGCAAGGTTGGGAGTCAGCTCGACGAAGATACCGTATTCCTCAACCGACCGCACAACACCTTTTACCGTCTCACCGGGATGGAACATACCTGCATTTTCCTCCCAGCTTCCCAGAAGTTCTTTGTGGGAGAGAGAAATCCGTCCGTTTTCTGTCGTTTTGACGACGGCAAGGATATCTTCACCGGTATAAAATCTCTGAGAGGGATGGGAAATGCGGGATACCGACATCATATCAATCGGCATCAGTGCCGCCAGACCGCATCCGATGTCGGCAAATGCACCGAAACTTTCCAGCCGTGTAATTCTCGCCGGGATAATATCACCCGGAACCAGTTTCCCGGTATACTGTTCGATGCACATCTGCTGTGCTTTTCTTCTTGAGAGGACTGCCCGGACCCGTCCGTTTTCACAGCCGACCGATTCCACCACGAATCCGACCGGATGCCCAACCCGGGAGATAATTGCAATATCCCGCACAGTTCCTTCCCGTATGCCGACAGCCGCTTCTTCCCGGGGAATAATGCCGGTACCGCTTCCGAGCGAGACCATCAGATCATGGTTCCCGGTGCAGAGGTAAGCCTTCGCTTCAAGGATTCTGCCGTCCTCCATAGCCTGCTGCAATCCGGCAAGAGAGGAGATTGAAGCGCGGTTTTCTTCAGTTTGATAAATGCGTCCTTCCGGTAAAAAATCCATCTGTCATCCTTCTTCCTTTGTGTAAAAATGTCTGCACCGGATTTTATGCAGAAACGGGCAAAATAATACCCGTACAATTTCCGCAATCTTTGAAAAAATGCAGACAAACGGAAAGGTTTGTGCTACAATGGGAAAGGCATCCAGCCGGTTTACTTATTCCGTGACAGGATGCCCTTTGATCTGCATTGAAATCTGTATCGAAAGGAAGCTTTGTCGTGAAGCAACTATTGTCTGAAGACCTGACCATTCAAATCAAGTGTACGCTGGTACACTCCCTTTTCTGGGCCAGTTATTGTGCCTTTTCCAGTTTTATCGTCACCATGCTGACCGACTATGGTTATTCATCTGCCACGGCTACGGCGATGATGACTGCGTCAAGTGTACTGTCCTTTATCGCTCAGCCGGTTTCCGGGTACATATGCGACAACTTTATCCCGCATAAATGGGTTTATATCGTACTGACCATCTGTGCGCTTCCGACGATGGTACTGATGCCGATGCTGCTGTTTTCACCGGTACTGACGCTGATCTCGATGCTGCTGTTCACTGTTTTTATGGTGCAGATGCCGGGACTATTGGACGCATGGGTCATCGGACTGACCAATTTGCATCCGCGGCTCAATTATGGTATCAGCCGTGGTTCCAGTTCGCTTGCATTTGCAATTGCGGCACAGGCAATGGGCACACTGACAGCGGTATATGGTCACGGTGCGCGCTGTTGGGTTGGTGCGGTATTGGGACTGCTCAGTATAATAGTTGCATTTACGCTGGAACCGCTTCCTTGTCGGCGGGATCGCGAAAAAAAGGAAGCAGATCATGCGTCAGAACAGCATACCGAAAGCAAGAGCAGTCTGTCAACGGCAGAAACCATTTCCCGTTTGGCTAAAAACCATGCCTATGTACTGCTTTTGGTGATGAGCTTTCTGCTGTTTATGGGTACATCCTGCTTTTCGTCATTCATACCGGTACTGACGCAGGAACTTGGCGGCGGTTCAGGTGAAGTCGGAACGGTTTTTGCACTGACAGCATTGTCAGAAGTTCCGGCGATGTTTTTGATGGCATCGATTCTGCGCAAGGTTGCTGCGAAAAAGGTAATTGTACTGGCTGGTCTGTTTTATCTGCTGCGCCTTTCGCTGACAGCGATTGCACCCAATTATACCGTCATGCTGTTGGTACAGGTCCTTCAGGGTTTGTCATTTGCGGTCATCTGGCCGGCGGCGATGGCATATCTGAATCAGATTATGGACTATGAAGTCCGTTCCACCGCAATCATGACCTTTTCGTCGGTTACGCTGGGTGTCAGCGGTATTTTCGGCAACGCAATCGGAACGGCAATTCTGGCCGCAACAAACGTCAGGATGGTATTTGTATTTGCTTCAATCAGTGCAGGAGTCGGGCTGGCTCTCGGACTGTACGGTCTGGCACGGAAGATTTGGAAATAATGATACGACAGGAAAAAACCCTGTGTGTCCATCCCAAAATGGACTATATCCTAAAAAACGGACAGTGAAAAAAAGCACCTCCTGTTGTAGAATAGAAACTACAACAGGAGGTGTTGTCATGTCCAGACAATATACAAAAATAGAAGC
>DVLW01000171.1 GCA_018715285.1 Candidatus Faecivivens stercoripullorum
CTGACCAGATTTGACTGGGCAGTTGGGATGATAGCGGACATGCCATTCTTGTACCAGATCAACTGTTCAAATGCAGGCGGCTATCTGTATGGAGCACTGTATGATATCTCAGCTCTGCAAAGTCGGATGGAAGAGACAACAGCAGCGATGCATGTCTATCTGACAGGAACAGATTGTCAGCCTCTGCCGGACGGATCGCTGGAAGAGCCGCCGGTTTTGTATTCGTCAGACAAGCCGTACCGTGCGGGTGAACAGACGGTATTGCAAAGCCATTCGGATATGGGATTTATTATATGGCAGGTATTTCCGATACCGATTTTTCTCAGTAATGGAAATACATTTTTTACATTTATGGTACTGCTGGCCCTGTTTGTAATCAGCTTGTTGTTCTTTGTATCGCTGCAAATATACCGCTGGATGCTGCATCCCTTAAATGGGATTGTCGAAGGTATGAGCCGACTGGCGGCGGGCAATTTTGATTACCGGATACATCTGCCGCAGGCAGCGTGGGAATTCCGGCAGGTGGGCGACATCTTCAACCGGATGGCGGCCCAGATCAAGGACCTGAAAATACAGGTATATGAGGAACAGCTGCACCGGCAGGAATCGGAGCTGAACTTTCTGTACATGCAGATGCGGCCGCACTTTTTCCTGAATGCGCTGACGACGGTGCAAAACTTTGTCAAGCTGGGGCAGTACGAAAACATGTACGATTTTACCGGATATCTTGGCCGGTACATTCGTTATTCACTCCGGCGGCACACCTCAGATGTAACCCTTGCCGACGAGCTGGATCATATCGAGAATTACGTGGGGATGCAGAATTTACAGCATCCGGACTCGGTACTGCTGATGGCGGACGTAACCGACCAGGCGCGCAGCTGTGCGATGCCGGCGTTTATTGTGTATACCTTTGTGGAAAACTGCATCAAGCATGCGCTTTCGATGGAGACGATGCTGTCCATATTCATCAGTGCGCAGGTAACAGACGGGAACCTGTATCTTGCCGTCGAAGACGACAGCACAGGATTTCCCGAAGAATTTCTCAAAAAGTTTAATGACCCGTCCTGGCTGGAAGACCCGGGAGAGAAACATATCGGTATCCGGAATGTTAAACGGACTTTGCACCTGCTGTATGGAGACAAAGCGACCCTGCGGCTGTCCAACGCGGTAGCATCGGGCGCACGGGTCGAGCTGCTGATTCCATTTAGGCAGAAACCAACGGAAGAAGATGGAGGAAACCCATGACCATACTCATCATTGATGACGACAGCAGCATGATTGAAATGCTGCTCAAAACAATAGACTGGGACAAGCTGGAGATTGACGAACGCCTGACTGCGTCGAGTGCTGCCGCTGCACGGCAGATCATCCAGTCCAGACCGGTTGATCTGATGTTATGTGACATCGAGATGCCAGGTGGAAGCGGGATGGAGCTGCTTGGATGGATGCGGGAGAATGGGCTGGAGACACCGAGTATCTTCCTGACCAACCACACCCGTTTTGATTATGCACGGACGGCAATCAAGCTGGGCGCAGCGGATTTTGTATCCAAGATGTCGCCGCCGGAGGAACTGGCAGACGCACTGCGCCGCGGCGTGAACATCGTCAAAACCCAACGGATACAGAAACGGTACGTTGACTACGGACGTTACTGGGAAGAAAACAGCGGACTGCTCTGGCGGCAGTTCTGGCTGGACCTGATTCACGAAGCGATACCGCCGGAGCGGGAAGCGATCTGCCGTGCAGCGGGAGAACGGCTGCTGAAATGGTATGGCACACAGCTTCCGGGTGGTTCACTGCGAACGATGCCGGTACTCTGCACGGTGCAGCTGGGACAGGAGACAATCACCGGCTGGCCTGCACAGGAGCTGGATTATTGTGTGTACAATGTCGTATCGGAAGTATTGTACGGCTCGACCAACTCCGACCATATTGTGGCGCTGGAATCTCAGAGCGGCCGCGCGGTTTACGCGGTGATGCTGGACGAAAAGGACGCGGCAGGCTTTGAAAAGAAGGCAAAAGAGCTTGTAGACCTGTTCCGTCAGGTGCTGCTTTTCAGCATCAATATCTATTACAGCGGTACGGTCTTTCTTGAAGAGGTTTCCAAAACAGTACGGCAGTTACAGGAAGCCGACCGCAGCAATGTGACCGAGCTTTCCGGCGTGCATGTACTGCCGGTAACCGGTTCCCGGCAGACACAGCAGCGGCCGCAACGGATGGACTTTGACCGGTTATCGGGGCTGCTGGCAGCAGGTCAGTCATTTCAGGCGGTCAGTGCGGTGAAGGAATACTTTTCATCCCTGCCGCGTTCTCAGATCACCCTTGACCTGTTGCAGGAATTTCAGTACGATTATACCCAGGTGCTGTATTCAGTGCTGACCGAGCGGCATATTGAAGCGCATCTGCTTTTTGCGCAGCCAGCGGCGAAGAACCTTTCCCGGCACGCGACCGGTTCGCTGATAGACATGCTCAAATGGGTCAGCCATTCGACCAACGCGGTTGTTGCGGCGCTTGCCGAGTCCAGCCGCAGCAATACAATCATCGGCACGGTAAAGAAATACATCGACGAGAATTACGGCAGCCATATCACCAAGGCAGACCTTGGTGCACTGGTTTTCCTGAATCCTGATTATCTTGCCAAGCTGTTCAAGAAGGAGACCGGTACCGCACTCAGTGATTATATTTCCCAGGTGCGGATTGAGAAGGCGAAGATACTGCTTTCGGATGGTTCAGTACCGCTGACAGACGTTGCGATGCGGACGGGATTTGACTATTATTCCTATTTTTCTACGATCTTCAAAAAGGCGACCGGCATCAGTCCCAGCGACTATCGTCGCCAGCTTTTGGGCAATGAGGAATAAATAAAAAACGGCGTACATAAAAAAACCGGGGCTTTTACAGTCCCGGTTTTTATCGTAGTTATAGTAATTACATTTTCAGGAGTTCTGCCATCTCATCCACATCAGGGATATCAGCGCCGTTAGTGCCATAATGTGCGTATGTGACGGACATATTCTCATCGATGACGAAAGCAGCAGGAAGCTGTTCTTCGACACCTTCATATCTGCCATGGGTCAGACCGCGTTCTTTTGCGGCCTTGATTTTTTCCATCACGCCATCGCCGCCCAGTTCAGCCATCGACGCCGCCGGGTTGACTTCAAAAAGACGGTAGAGAGCGCCATCCGGGTCGCAGATGATCTCAAACGGATAGACATCAGCAGATCCCAGTTCTTCCGCCAGCAGTTTCGGGTCAGACTGGAGCACGACCTTTACCTGACCGTTGACAGCGTGAATTTTCGCATACTGTTCCTTGAGCAGCAGCATATCATACTGGCAGAGGGTGCATCCATAATACCGCAGGAAAAGGAGCAGCGTTTTGTGACCTGCGACCTTATCCGCGAGGCTCTGACCAGAGCGGAAAGGGGTATTATAGACGATGTTGTCAATTTTAATACCGGGGACGAGTTTCAAAGCAAAAACCTCCTGAGCCGAAAACGGGTATTTTTCATCAGTATACCACAGTGCATTTATTTTGTACAGTCATCAATAATTGCAGCCAACGCATCGAGAAAAGCATGGTTCCATGCCGGCAGCCCGATGGATACACGGCTCATCTCATAAGCGCCAATCATAATCCCGAATTCATCCTGCATTTTCTGTTTGAGGAGGGTAGGCTCAACAGGGGAAGAGAAGTAGATAAAATTTGTTTGCGAGGGATAGACAGTGCATCCCAGATTTTGCATTTCCTCTGTCAGCCTGTGACGGCTGTGGACAATTTTCTCTTTGCATTCAGAGAAGAATTGCTGGTCATCCAGTGCGGCAATAGCGGCAGCCTGACCCATCAGGCTGAGGTTCCATGCAGCCGGACACTTGTTCATCTCAGCGATGATTTCCGGAGTTGAGAGTGCATAGCCGACGCGGACGCCAGCCATTGCGTAGTATTTTGAGAAGGTTTTCAGGATGACGACCGGACGGGAAAAGCGCTGTAAGTAGGGAACCATCGTTTTGCAGTCATCCGCCTCAGCAAATTCGATATAGGCTTCATCCACAGCCGTGACGACCGTTTCCGGGAGGCTTTCGATAAAATCAAAGATTTCCTCACTTGAGCGGTAGGTTCCGGTCGGGTTGTTGGGATTGCAGATGATAACCAGCTTTGTTTTATCGGTCACAGCTCTGCGCAGTCCGTCGAGGTCATATCTTTGGTCTTCTGTCACCGGGACGATGACCGGAACCGCACCGTTGACATACGCCATATCGATAAATGCGGCGAAGGTCGGCATACACAGCAGCACTTCATCTCCTTCATTCAGAAAGGTCATTCCCAGCATATCGATCATTGCGCTGGAACCTGACCCGGTCAGGACACAATCCGGTGTCAGCTGGTAAAAGTCAGCGATTGCCTTTTTCAGCGCACCGGCGCCGAAATCAGGGTAGTTATTTGCACCATCGGCAGAAGAACGGATGACTTCAAGCACTTTCGGGGACATGCCATAAGGGTTTTCATTAAATCCCATCCGAACCAGACGGGAAGGGTCGAACCCAGCAGCCTGACTTGGACGGCGGGAAGCGGGCTTATTCTGAATTGCGCGGGAGAGTATTTTGTTCATATCCATCATGCATACTTCCTTTCAAAGACCTGGTTTTATTCATGGGGAACAGGCGGGAAACTTGTGACAGCATCTAGGTCAGTTGATGACGCTTTGGGGGTGGCCATGCAGCCATGCCGCGTAGTTATCAATCGCAAGGTCGACCGACCGAAGCCTTGACTCTTTTGGCAGCCAAGCGATATGGGAGGTAATCACCGCATACGGGCATCCAAGCAGCGGGATTTTTTCTTTAGGCGGTTCATCGCGCAGAACGTCCAGTCCGGCCATATAGATTTTGCGGTTCATCAATGCCCTGTAAAGGTCGTCTTCATCGATCAGACCACCACGGGCGGTATTGATAAGGATGACGCCATCCTTCATTTTTGCGATGGACTCGCGGTTAATCATGCTGTCATTTTCGCTGGAATAGGGGCAGTGCAGGGAAATCACATCCGAACGTGCATACAGTTCATCCAGACTGACCTGTTCAATACCCTCATATTCCGGACCGGACTTTTTGCTGCGGTTGTACGCGATTACCTTCATACCCAGCCCAGCCGCCATTTTTGCCGCACAAAGCCCGATATGTCCAAGCCCGATAATCCCGAATGTCTTGCCATACAATTCGATCTGCCTTGAGATAATTTTCTGATAAGGCACCTCCGGATTGAACTGTTTTTCCACCCAGAATCCGTATTGGGTGTAATGGGCATGAGCCGCAACATTGCGGCAGATCTGAAACAGCAAAGCGATTGCATGTTCCGCGATGGTCTGACCGCCATAGATGGTATTCGTGACCGTCAGCCCATATCTTCTGGTCATAGCCGCGTCAAATTCACCGAATCCATGAGAGAGCGCGGACAGGTATTTGAGTTTCGGATGTGCCTGAATCTGCTGTTCGGTCATCAGCTGGGGAGTAATCCAGGCTCCAAGCGCTGCATCACAGTCGCCGATTTCATTCCAGATCTGATCGGGTGTCAGCCGTTTTGCACGGACGATTTTCCAGCTTTCAACCTCCGGCAGTTTTTGCAAACCGGCTTCCCACCGGGCAGACAGTTCTTCAAAAGAAGGTTCCGTTCCATCCGGTCCACCCTGAAAGACGACGATTTTCTGTTTATTCATCGGATTATAGCACCTCTTTTGCAGTTGTCATGCGCCCGCCTGGACTGTTTTTTCATCCGTAACAGCTTCATCCCGCATATCGATATGTTTTGGGTCCTGGCTGGGGTCGGTAATTCTGCGGAGAAACCGCTGGGTACGGGGATCTTTTGGATGGACGAGGATTTCGGAAGGCGGACCCTGTTCGACGATAACGCCGTCCTGCATATAGATGACACGGGAAGCGACTTCTTTTGCAAATGCGATTTCATGGGTTACGACAATCATCGTGATACCGGTTTCAGCAATACCCTTGATTGTCTGCAAGACTTCGCCGACCAGTTCCGGGTCGAGTGCAGACGTGGGTTCATCGAACAGAATGACATCCGGTTCCAGCACCAGTGCTCTTGCGATACCGGCGCGCTGCTGCTGACCGCCCGATAGTGCGCTGGGGTAGTAGTCGAACCGTTCTGACAGGCCGACTCTGGTCAGCATCCGGCGGCTGATTTCTTCTGCGACCGGTTTTGGGCGGCGCTTGACGGTGACAAGACCTTCCATGACATTTTCAAGGATGGTTTTGTTTGCAAACAGGTTATAGTTTTGGAAAACCATCGCGGTTCTGCGTCGGAGCTGGAGCACTTCGGGCCTTGAATGTTTTTTGCAGCTGACGGTATGCTCACCGACCGTAACACTGCCATCGTCACCCGGGTCGAGGAAGTTGATGGTGCGCAGAAGGGTTGTTTTGCCGGAGCCGGACGGGCCGAGGATGACGACCACTTCGCCGACGTCGATATCCAGGTCGACACCGTTGAGAACCTTCTGGCTGCCAAAGGACTTTTGAATGTTTTTCAGGGATACCATCATAATCATGACCTCCAGTACATGCGAAAGTAATAACCGGGCACAGCCGTCATCAGACAGCAGTTTTCGGCCGGAAACGGTTCAGCCGGTTTTCAGCCGAGCCGAACAGCCGGTTGCAGATAAAGCTGATGAGTTCATAAATCAGCGTGGTCATCACATACGCTTCGATAAAGTTCAGACCGGGTGTTGCCAGCAGATTAGCCGTAGCGGTAATCTCGTACACACCCACGTAATAAGCCAGAGCGGTTCCTCTGATAATTCCGATGAACAGACCCGACAGATTGGGAAGGGCAACCGCCATAGCCTGCGGGAAGATAATTCTGCACATTGCCTGCCAGGTTGTCATGCCGACCGACCAGGCGGCTTCCAGCTGACCGCGGTTAACCGAATCGAGAGCGGCGCGGAAGACCTCAGAGGAATAGGCGGCCTGATCGAGCGACAGAGCGACGATAGCGTACCAGATAGCCGGGATAGAAGTGGTATCGATACCGGTTGCGCTGTAGATCATCATCGGCAGCGCGTAGTAGGAGACATACAGTAAAATCACCATCGGGACGCCGCGGATAAATGAGACAAAGACTGCGCAAATCTGGGAAACGACCGGGATATGATTGCGCCTTACGACAGCAATCAGGATACCGAGAATCCAACCGGCCACTGTCGCGAGCACCGCCATTTCCAGCGTGACCGGGACTGCGGCAAGAACCTGAGGGAGGGCCTCCCTGATAAATCCGAAATTCATTTGAACCCCTCCTTACGTTTTGCGGCCCTTGGTATAGGCTTTTTCCGCCAGTCTGGTACCTTTTTCCATTAAAAAGCAGAGTGCCCAGAAGATCAGGCCGGCGGCGATATAGGTTTCCAGTTTGGTAGCGCCGTAATTGGCAGCGGAGACAGCCCTTGCCTTTCCCAGCATATCCAGAACACCGATGGTAAAAGCGAGAGAAGTTTCCTTAAACAGCATGATGATGTTATTTCCCAGAGCGGGTATCGCAACGCCGACCGCCTGCGGCAGGATGATACGGAAGAAAGCGACAGCCGGGCTCATACCGACCGACCATGCCGCTTCCCGTTGTCCCTTATCGACAGCGAGGTAAGCACTGCGCATCATTTCCGACATATTCGCAGAAGCGGACAGGGACAAACAGGCGATAATATAAGCAATCAGTGAGATACCGCTCATATCGATTCCGAACTGTTTGAGCAGCTGCGGCAGCCCGAGGTAGATCAGGAAAATTAAAATCAGCGTCGGGATACCGCGCATAAAAGAGACATAACCTTTTGCAATGGCGTTCAGTACTTTTTTATGGGAGAGTGACATCATCGCAAATATTCCGCCGATCAGCAGCGAAAATAGCAGCGAAGCCAGCAGAATCAGCATAGTTGTCGGGAAAGCCTGAAGGATTTTCGGAACTGCACGCAAAATCTCAATCGGCCGAAAAGTACTCATCCGAAATTCACTCCTTTCCGGGTACATCCGTGCGGACAAAACCGCCCGCACGGATTATGACCGAAATTAAGATTCAGGTACAATTGTAATCTGATCGGCATAAAGCGAGAAGATATCTTCACCGAAATATTCATCCGAAAATTTACTCAGCGTACCGTCATCCAGCATCTCTTTCAGTGCCTGGCTTACTGCGTCACAGAATTCCTGTTCATCTGAAGCAAACATCTGGTAGGTATCCTCCACCATAACGACATCGGTCAATTTCAGATCAAGTCCCAGCTCGGCATTGACCGTATTAAAGGTAGACTGGTAGGTGAGTGCGGCATCGACCTGACCGTTTGCGACCTGCTTGTATCCATCAGCGGTAGACAGATCGGTTACGGCGATAATGTCCATTTCCTC
>DVLW01000172.1 GCA_018715285.1 Candidatus Faecivivens stercoripullorum
CCACCTGGTCAACTGCCTGAATAAATCCAACGATATTGGTCATCGCACGATAAGGCATTGCCGCTGTGATATCACCAGCGACCGCATCCGGCAGAGAAGGCTGTACATTGGAACGGGAAAGTTCCTTTTCCCAGGTACGTTTACCGTCCAGAATATCGCCAAACCGCTGAACCAGAATATGTCCGTCTCCCAGCATGTTGGTCAGTTCACCGACCTTCTGCGCATAGGCAATCGGCTGATTGAACGGTGTCGTGAAGTTATGAGAACAGAGAATTGCAAGGTTGGTATTCTCCGACTTACGGTCCTTATAAGAATGGCCATTGACCACAGCAAGATCATTATCATAGTTCTCCTGGCTGACAAAGCCGCCGGGATTCTGGCAGAAGGTACGAACTTTATTCTTAAAGGGACGCGGATATCCAATCAGTTTGGATTCATACAAAACCTCATTGACAAATTCCATAACCTCATTGCGTACCTCAACCCGGACGCCGATATCAACAGTGCCCGGCTGATGAGCAATGCCGTGTTCCGCACAGATTCTCTCCAGCCAGTCAGCACCACGTCTGCCGGTAGCGACAACTGTATGTTCCGCCCGACAGTCACAGCTTTCATCGCCTCTGCGCATGGTTGCTCCGACGCAGTTTTCATTTTCCAGCAGCAGATCTTCACATTCCCATCCAAACATCATCTCGACGCCATGTTCAGACAGATACTGTTCAATTGCCAGATACAGCTGCTGTGCCTTTTCTGTTCCCAGATGGCGAATCGGACAGTCTACCAGTTTAAGGCCGGCCTGAATCGCGTTTTTGCGGATAACCTTTACCTTGTCAGGATTGCCAAGACCTTCCACATGGGTATCTGCTCCAAATTCAAGGTAAATTCCATCGGTATAATGAATGGTATCCTGCACCAGATCTGCGCCAATCAAATCAGGAAGATCACCGCCTACCTCATACGACAGCGAGAGTTTACCATCAGAGAACGCACCTGCACCGGAAAAACCAGTGGTAATATGGCAGTAAGGTTTACAATTGACGCAATGACCGACAATGGCTTTCGGACAGCGGCGTTTTTCCACCGGCTGACCTTTTTCCACAATCAGAATCTTTTTCCGGCTGCCGCGGCGTACCATCTCCAATGCTGTAAAAATACCTGCGGGACCGGCACCGATAATCAATACGTCCGTTTTCATATATTTCATCCTTTCCGCAAAAATGCCGCCTCGGTCGGTTCAAGAACCTGCGTCCATTCAGGTCTGAATCTCCGAAGCGGCATATATTCACAATCACATTTACATATTAAGTATACCAGCAATCCCATCTTCTGTCAAGCAAAACAGCAAAAGATCATCTGGCAAAAAATGTCGTTCAAGTCCCGTTATACCTTAACCGGCTTGGAAATAATCGACGGCATCATCTGCTCAACCATTTCTCTGGTCACCACATCGGTACCATCCAGCGTAACCGACGCTGTACCGGCAGCAGCGGCAAAATGAGCGGCCTGCTGCGGTGTCTGGCCAAGCCCCAACGCATACAGGAAAGACGCGAGCGTCGTATCTCCAGCGCCAATCGTCGAGCGCACCTCCACCGGTGTCGGAATCAGGCGTGCACCGCCACCTTCACCGACATACAGCAGACCTTTTCCGCCCAGTGAAACCAGCACATGGGTAACATAACCTGCCAGCACCTTTGCGAACTTGATAATCGACTGTTCGGTCCGAAGGTCAGTTCCGCACATTGCACGGAATTCGGGAAGATTCGGCTTAATCAAAAACGGACGCAGCTGTTCCATATCTTCCAGCCGGAAAACCGCTGTATCCAGTGCAATCTCCACATTTTCCCGTTTAAGCGACAGGATAAACGCCTTATACGCTTCCGGTGTAATATTCGGAGGCAGAGATCCTGCAAATATCAGCAGGCAGCGTCCCAGCGGTTCAATCTCTGCAAGCAGACGGTCTTTAAGTTCATGCATTGCTTTTGCGCTGATCGGACAGCCTGCGCGGTTAACCTTCAAAACCCGTTTATCAGGTATTACCAGCGTCAGGTTTTCCCGAACTGCACCGGGAATCTGAACAAAATCAAACTTTACTCCATCTGCTTTGAGCAGCTGAGTAAAAGTCTGAAAATTATCGCTTCCGGCAACACCCAGGCAGCAGGCGTTTTCTGCCCCATACGAAGCAAATACACGGGCAATGTTGACTGCCTTGCCACCGGCGTAAACCTTTTCCTCTGTCGTCTTGTTCGGTTCATTAAAATCCAGGGTATTGACCCACAACGTTACATCCAGAGCAGGGTTTAACGAAACCGCAATAATGCGGTCAAACTGATTTCCCATCCAAAACGCCCTCCTTTTCATCCATTTTCTCTATCGTATCAATTGGCGCGCCGACTGACCTGAGTTCCCTGCCGGGTCTCCTTGACTTCATATCCCAGCGCTTCAATCTGTGCGCGCAGTTCATCGGCACGGGCAAAATCCTTTGCCTTTCTCGCTTCCTTACGCTGTTCGACCAGCTGCATGACCTCCTGAGGAATCTCGTCTTCCTTATCATTGTACAGAAGGCCGAGAACGCCGGTCAGAGTGATGAAAATACGATGCATCTCTTCCAGCTTTTCTTTGGGAAGCGGAGATTCTTTCAGGGTTGTATTGATATCCCGTGCAAGCTCGAAAATAACCGACAGAGCATCTGCCGTATTCATATCGTCATCCATATACGCACGGAACCGGGTTTCATAGCTGCCGAGCTCCTCCGGGTCAAACGGTGCGCTGACTGCGTGAGGCAGAGCTGCTTCCAGTGCCTTTTTGCAGTTGTACAGCCGTTCCAGGCTGGCAACGCACTGGGTCATAATATCAGCGGAATAGTTGATCGGGCTGCGGTAATGGGACTGCAGCATCAGATAACGGATAGGCTCATATCCATACACGCCTGCGACATCCCGGACGGTAAAGAAGTTGTTGAGCGACTTGCTCATCTTGACCTTATCTACGGTGATAAAGCGATTATGCATCCAGTAGTGAGCAAACTCCTTACCGTTTGCAGCTTCCGACTGGGCGATTTCATTTTCATGATGCGGGAAGATCAAGTCTTCACCGCCGCAGTGGATATCAACCGTATCCCCAAGGTACTGGCGTGCCATCGTAGAGCATTCGATATGCCAGCCCGGACGGCCTTCCGACCAGGGAGAAGTCCAGTGGGGTTCACCCGGTTTTGCAGCTTTCCACAGAGCAAAATCAGCGGGATGTTCCTTGATATCACCGACTTCGATACGCGCGCCTGCTTCCAGGTCTTCCAGCGGCTGATGGGAAAGTTTGCCGTAATCAGCAAAATTATGGGTGCGGAAATATACGTCCCCATTTGCCTCATAAGCATATCCCTTATCGACCAGCACACCAATAAACTCGATGATCTTATCCATCATCTTGGTGACCTGCGGATGGAAGTCTGCCGGCATGACATTCAGTCCCTCGGCATCCTTTTTGTATTCAGCGATATACCGTTCGGAAATAGTCGAAGGCTCTACGCCTTCTTCATTTGCCCGGCGGATAATCTTATCGTCAACGTCAGTAAAATTCTGCACATAAGTAACGTCGTATCCGCAGTAGCGCAGATACCGGCGCAGGGTATCAAAAACACAGATCGGGCGGGCATTGCCCAGATGAATCAGGTTGTACACGGTCGGTCCGCAGGCGTAAATCGATACCTTTCCGGGTTCAATTGTTTCCAGTGTCTGTTCGCTGCGGGTCATGGTATTATAAATCTTCATACAGAAAGTTCCTTTCGTTTCCGCCGGGAATATATAACCAGCATTCCCGGCGGCATTTATCTTCATTCAGCTGCGGATAAATCAGCCTCAGCTTTATCATCTTTGGTATCTTCTGCTATTTGCAGCCGCTCTTTCAGCTCGCGGTTTTCCTTTTCCAGTTCAGAAACACACTGACAGAGTTTTGCCAGCCGCTCTTCCAGTGAGGTAAATTCCTGACCAACCGGGTCGGGCATATGAATCTGGTCCAGATCCTGCACCACCCGAACGCCGTCCAGCTTGACAACTCTGGCCGGTACACCGACTGCTGTGGCATTAGCCGGAATTTCTTCCAGCACCACTGCCCCGGCGGCAATTTTGGAATTATCTCCGATGGTAAAAGGTCCAAGCACCTTTGCGCCAGAACCAACTGTCACATTTTTTCCCAGTGTCGGATGCCGCTTGCCGACATCCTTACCGGTACCGCCCAGTGTAACGCCCTGATACAATGTGCATCCATCTCCGACCTCGGCTGTCTCACCGATAACAATGCCGCAGCCATGGTCAATAAAAACGCCGGTTCCAATTTTCGCACCCGGATGAATTTCAACTCCGGTACGAAACTTTGCATACTGAGAAATCCAGCGGGCAAGAAAATATCGTTTATGCTGGTACAGCCAGTAGGCCGGCCGGTGCAGCATAATGGCGTGCAGCCCAGAATACAGCAGCAGCACCTCGACAGAATTTCTCGCAGCCGGGTCCCGCTCCTTGACAGCGCGGATATCCGCACGAAGACGTTCTAACATAGCTCAATTCCTTTCTTCAGACATGGCAAATAAGGGTGTTCTTCATCTGCAACACCCAAAAATCACCAGGCGAAAGCCCCAAAGCGCGCAAACTCGCTTTGCTGTCATCAGAAAAGACATAGTTTTCCATTCCCTTCAGGCTGATTGATCGGCAAAAGCTGTCCGCACACGGCAGGGGTTCAAACACCTCTCCCTTACCATATGCATTCCATCCGCTTTTGCTGCCGGTTACATCGAACCGGTAAAGACATCTTTATTCTGTACCAGGTATTCGACACCCGAGTACACGGTAATCACACCGCAAATCCAAATCAGGACATTGCTGACTGCTGCAAGCGGAATTGCAGCACCAATCGCAAAGTCTTCCAGCGCCAGCAGCAGCAAAATCACAACGATCGAAACCATTGTCACAGCGGTTTTGACCTTACCGGATTTACCGGCGGCGATTACCCTTCCCTTGCTGGCGGCAACCATCCGCATCGAGCTGACCAGAAATTCCCTTGCCATCATAATGACAACGGCCACAGAAGATGCCAGCCCAAGCTCAACAAACGCAATCAGCGCCGCAAATACCAGCACCTTGTCGGCAACCGGGTCGAGAAATTTTCCGAAATCGGTAATCAGTCCACGGCTGCGGGCAATATGCCCATCCATCGCGTCGGTAATCGACGCAGCCGCGAAAATCACCAGCGCCCATAATCCATGCAGCGGAATCTGGTCTACCAGCAGAAACAACAGAAAAAACGGCACGAGAATGACCCGCAGCAGGGTCAGTTTATTCGGCAGATTCATTGCCAGCGTCATTCCTTTCATCCGACGGAGCATCTTCAAGATCCTCTATATTGGTTCCCAGCATGTCGATATCCATCATATCGTCCAGCCGGACCTGCAAATATTCTCCCAGATAAGGACGGCGGCGGGAGGTAAAGAAGATCTTCCCGTCAATTTCAGGCGCTTCATATTCACTGCGTCCGAAATAACATTCCGCGTATTTGTCCCAACCTTCGGTTACAACGGTAACGGTCTGACCCAGACGCTTTTCATTCTTCATCATATTGATGTTGTCCTGTTCCTCGGTGACAATCTCAGCACGACGGACACGCTCATCAGGATCAACCTGATGTTCCATCTCCGCTGCACGGGTGCCTTCCTCTTCGGAATAGGCAAAACATCCCACATGGTCAAGGCGCAAATCCTTGACAAACTGTGCCAGCTTCTTGAACTGGTCGCGGCTTTCTCCCGGGAAACCTGCAATCAGTGAGGTTCTCAGCACAATACCAGGAATTCTTTCCCGCAGCTTACGAATCAAAGCCTTATATTCCTTACCGCTGCCGGGACGGTTCATCGCCCGCAGGATATCCGGGTCACAGTGCTGCATCGGGATATCCAGGTATTTGACCAGCTTTTCTTCCGACGCGATCACATCAATCAGCTCATCGGTAATCCGTTCAGGGTAAGCATACAGAGTACGAATCCAGCGGATACCATCGATCTTACACAGCTGACGCAGCAGCTCTGCGAGTTTATACTCACCATACAGGTCACGGCCATAACGGGTGGTATCCTGTGCGACGACAACCAGCTCGGTAACGCCCTGTTTAGCCAGTTCTTCGGCTTCCTTTACGATGTTTTCCATCGGACGGGAACGGAAACGTCCACGAATAGACGGAATCGCACAATAAGAACAGCAGTTGTCGCATCCTTCAGCAATTTTCAGATAAGCGTAAAACGGCAGGGAATACAGTTCCCGTCCGCCTTCCAGCGGCAGATCTTCTTTAGGAGCCTTCAGCCGCAGAACTTCACCATCGAGTGCCCGCTGAACCATCGATACGATATCGCCATCGCATCCAATGCCGGCGATGACATCTGCCTGCGGCATATTTTCCGCAATCTCATCAGCATAACGCTCAGCAAGACAGCCAGTAATGACAACTTTTTTGATTCTGCCTTCTTCTTTCAGTGTCAGGAATTCATCGATATTTTCAATCGCTTCTTCCTTGGCAGACTGAATAAATCCGCAGGTATTGATAATGACAACATCGGCCAGTCCCGGTTCTGTCTCCAGCTGGAATCCGGCCTCTTTCAGTTTATGCAGCATCATCTCGGCATCGACCTGGTTTTTTGGACATCCAAGGCTTACCATGCCGACCTTGATCGGTTTTTCGGACATAATTTGCTCCCCTTTTCGTATATTCACCGGCATTTCTGAAACCGAGCAGCCATCAATCCTGCTGTTCATCTGCCAGTTCGGCCTCAACCCGCTCAACAGCGGCCAGGCTCTCACCAAAGCTGTATCCAAGGCGCATCAGCCCCTGAATTGCTTTATTCTTTCCTTTGGAATAGCCCCGATGAAATCCGGAAGGTTCTTCCTCTTCATCCGATGGCTGCAAATAACGGGCATATTTTTTCCGTACAAGCGCGGTCAGTTCATCTTCATCTGTTTCAATTTCATCCAGCGCTGCCTGAATATCACTGCCGGAAAAGCCCTTTTTCATCAGTTCCTGATAGATTCTTCGACCGCCGTGGTGCTTTACGCTGCTGAGGTACTGGGCAAGGCGTCTGGCATAATCCGTCTCATGAATCAGCCCGAGCGACTCCATCTCATCTGCAATTTTACGCGCTGTCTCCCAGTCGATATTCCTTGCCAGTTTGGTTGCGAGTTCTGATTTGGTATGTTCCCTGCTTTCCAGCAGATAAAAGGCACGTTCCCGTCCTTTGCGGTAATCCGCGGCCGCCCGGATTTCTCCGAGCAGCTCTTCTGTAACGGTCATCCCCTTGCGCAGCCGGAAATCCATCACCAGCGTATCCGCCAGAATATACCAGTATTCACCATCGACATCTATCCGGTACCGGGTTCCCTTATCACCGTATTTTGTAATGGAGGTAATAATCATACGAAGTCATCCAGATCGGCTTCCACATCCAGCTCAAAATCGGTGATATCAGTGGAATTGTCCGGCGCTTCATCCGCCAGTGAATAGGTGGTATCCTCATCCTCATTAACTGCCGTTTCAACAACGGTATCATCGCCGCCTTCACGAACAAAGGTGCTGCCATTCCATGCCAGTACACCGCCGCGAACCGAAATGGTAGCAGCTTTTCCCTTGGTAGCCGGATTGAAGACAAAGCGGTCGATATTTTCACGAATCAGCTTTTCAATCTCCTCACCGACAGCCGGATTGTTTTTCAGGAAAGCACGGACACGTTCCTTACCCTGTCCAATCCGTTCACCTTTAAAGCTGAACCAGGAACCAGACTTGACCACAACGCCCAATGCAGTACCCAGGTCAATCAGTTCGCCTTCACGGGAAGTTCCCTCACCGAACAGCAGGTCAAACGAACACTCCTTAAACGGAGGTGCAACTTTATTCTTAACAACCTTACAACGGGTCACGTTGCCGACAAACTCATTGCCGTCTTTAATTGCTTCGCCCTTACGGACATCAATACGGACAGTCGCAAAATATTTCAGTGCACGGCCACCGGTTGTCGTCTCAGGGTTACCAAACATAACGCCGATTTTTTCACGAATCTGGTTGATGAAAATCGCAACGCAGTTGGTTTTACCGATAATACCGGTCAGTTTACGCATTGCCTGGCTCATCAGTCTGGCCTGCAAACCGACATGGCTGTCACCCATATCCCCTTCAATTTCCGCCTTGGTAGCCATCGCGGCAACCGAGTCGATAACGATAATCGAAAGAGCGTTCGAGCGAACCAGCGCTTCGGTAATTTCCAGCGCTTCTTCACCGGTAGACGGCTGAGATACCAGCAGCGAATCAATATCTACACCCAGTGCCTTTGCATAAACCGGGTCCAATGCGTGTTCAACGTCAATGAATGCCGCTTCACCGCCGGCCTTCTGTGCCTGTGCGACCATCTGAAGTGCAACCGTCGTCTTACCGGAAGATTCCGGGCCGTAGATCTCAACGATACGTCCTTTGGGGACGCCGCCGACACCGAGTGCAATATCCAGACAGAGCGAGCCTGTCGGAATGACATCTACATTCATCGTCTTATTCTGTCCCAGACGCATCAGAGAACCGGGACCATACTGTTTTTCAACCTGTGCAATAACCTCTTCAAGAGCCTTGCGGCGTTCCTCGCGGGTATCCAGCTGCTGCAGCCCGTTTTTATCGGCGCCCTTTGCTTTCGCCATAATCTGTTCCATTCCTTTCCATACCGGTAAATTTTTCACCGGTCACTGTCCTGATTTTGATATCGGTACAGCCCTTACCCGAATCATCGGGCCCTTGCGGTCAGTACTCTAATTATACCACCGTAATCCCTTGTTTGGCAAATGGTATTTAGCCCGGCAGAGCGCATCATCTTTGCTACCTGCGGATGCTGCCCCATACCGATTTCATATGCGAGAAGCCCGCCGGGACGAAGTCTTTCTACCCAGCGTGCTGTGAGTTCACGATAAAAGAAAAGTCCGTCTGATTCACCGTAAAGGGCCATAGCCGGTTCATAGGATAATTCCGGTTCCAGCTCCTGCATATCGGTATCCGACAGATAAGGCGGATTGGAGAGAATGCAGTCAAAGTTTCCCTCCACACATCCGGTATCCAGTGCGTCTCCAAGCAAGGTATGTACGCCTGCTCCAAGTGCCTGATTATTTTTCTGAAGATAAGAAAATGCTTCGGGAGATTTCTCGACACACCAGACTTCCGCATCCGGCCGTTCCAATGCAATGGTAACTGCCAGACAGCCGCTTCCACCGCACAGTTCCAGAATCCGTGGATTTGGGATATCCCGCACTCCTTCCAGAACCTGTTCAGCAAGAATCTCGGTGTCCGGACGTGGAATCAAAACACCTTCTCCTACAATAAATGGGCGTCCATAAAACTCCCAGCTTCCCAGCAGATATTGCAGCGGCCGGCGTTCCTTTCTTCCTTCCAGCAAAGCGGTCAGCTGTTCACGTTGTTTATTATCCAGGCTGACCGTCTTTCCCAACAGGATATCCGTCCGAGAAACCCCTAAAACCGTTTCCAGTATCAGTCCGGCTTCAAAGCCCGGTGTTTCGGTCACCTCGGCCAGCTGCTGCTGCAAGGTATGTTCCAGCTCTGTCAGAGAAACTTTTTCATCTTCCGGCAGCGCAACAATCTCTTTCATCCGGTTTACTCACCCCAAACCGCGTCTTTCAGATCTTCCGGCAAAACTGCTTCAATCGAAGCAATCGCGGCCTCAATCATCCCATCGTCCGGTTCACGGGTGGTCAGACGCTGGATTTTCAGTCCCGGCCAGGAAACAATCCGGGTAAACAGGTTGTCATGCCGTCCGGCAAGCCGGATCAGCTCATATGCAATCGCCATCACCAGCGGCAGCATCAGCAGTTTGAGTGCCACGCGAATAACCAGACTGTTCCAGGTGACGACCGAAGAAAGCAGAATCGAAATAAACAGTACCAAAAAAATAAAACTGGTTCCGCAGCGAGGATGAAAACGGGTATGCTTGCGGACATTTTCAACGGTCAGTTCCTCGCCCGCTTCAAAGCAGGCAATCGTCTTATGCTCGGCGCCATGATAGGAAAACAGCCGTTTCATATCCGGCATCAGTGAAACCAGCGCCATATAGCCGATAAAAATACCCAGCTTAATCAGTCCTTCTACCAGCGAATAACTCCACGCCGGCAAAAAGCCCTTACACAGGCTGACTGCCTGAGCCGGAAGATAAACAAACAGCAGCATCGCCAGCACCAGTCCCAATACCATCGAAATATATCCAACGGTTTTGACCAGTTTATCGCCGAACTTTTCTTCCAGCCACCGGTCGAATTTGGAAGGCTCTTCGTCTTCAATTCCTTCCGTCGCAATCTCAGCCGATTTCATCAGGCACTTATATCCATCCAGCATACTGGTGATGAAATTGGTCACGCCACGGACAAAGGGTACCTTGTGATACCATTTTTTCTGCGGATTATCCCATACCTCATGATAAAGAG
The DNA here is from genome assembly GCA_018715285.1 of Candidatus Faecivivens stercoripullorum. Taxonomy (GTDB): domain Bacteria; phylum Bacillota; class Clostridia; order Oscillospirales; family Ruminococcaceae; genus Faecivivens; species Faecivivens stercoripullorum. The sequence continues at coordinate 10,491 of DVLW01000172.1, forward strand.
TCCCGTCCTGTTTCCGGACCGACATAGCCGTTTTTTTCGGGCCCTTCATCATAACGCCTTCTATAATAGCCTGTCCGCCGATACTGGTTTTGAAACCGGCAGGACAGGTGGGATGTTCAGATTTATTCATGCGATTCCTTCTTCCTGTCAAAACTGTATATCCGCTGCCACAAACAGCAATACAAAGAACATTTTTACGCCTGTACAGATTCCTCTATAAGTAATCATCCTGTCAATGCATGACAGTTATTGACAGCTCTGCCACAGGTTTTCCTGCAACAAAGACCGCT
>DVLW01000173.1 GCA_018715285.1 Candidatus Faecivivens stercoripullorum
AGACCAACCGTCTGCTTCTTCGCCGGTTTCAGCAGGGCGATGCCGAAGACATATTTGAATGGACAGGCTCTGCGGAAAATTCACGGTATATTATGGAACGCCCGCATCAGAATCTCGGTCAGGCAGAACAGCAGCTGGAACAAAATATTCAGCAATACCGCGAAAATGATTTTTACCTCTGGGCAATCGTCTTTCAGAGAGAAGTAATCGGGTATATTACCGGGAATGAAATTTCAGAGGAAAACCGAAGCGTCAGCCTGGGATACTGTATCAAGAAAAAGTACTGGAATCGTGGGCTGGTGACCGAAGCAGCTAGAGCAGTTGTCGACTATCTCTTTACTGTCGGTTTTGAACGGATTGGAGCAAGCCACCATCCGGATAATCCGGCAAGCGGCAGAGTGATGCAGAAAATCGGAATGAAGTTTGAAGGCCGTATTCACAATGGTTCAATGCTTGCAGGAAAAGTCTGCGACTGTATGCAGTATGCGATTACCCGAAATGAATGGGAGCTGTACCGCACTGCAAACAGAAAGCAGCTTTGACTATATCATATGGGCTTTTTTATAGCAGAAAGGAAGTAACACACATGAAATTTTTATCACAGTCCAAACTCGGCTTTGGTATGATGCGCCTGCCTCGCGGGGAAGACGGTGAAATCGATCTCGGACGTACTGAAAAGATGGTAGACGCATTTCTGGAAAAAGGCTTTACCTACTTTGACACCGCTTACGTTTACAATGGCTCGGAAGTAGCAGTCCGCAAAGCTCTGGTCGAACGCCATCCGAGAGATTCCTTTACCCTTGCTTCCAAACTTCCGGGATGGGTGATGGAAAAGAAGGAAGACGCTGACCGGCTGTTTGAAGAAACCTGCACACGTCTGGGAACTGATTATATTGATTTTTATCTGCTGCACAATGTGACCGACGAACATCTGGAAATGTACGATAAATTCGATTGCTGGGAATGGGCAAAACAGAAAAAAGCAGAAGGCAAAATCCGTCATTTCGGCTTTTCTTCTCATGGAACACCGGAAATGCTGGACAAGGTTCTGACCGACCATCCGGAAGTTGAATTTGTCCAGCTTCAGATCAACTACTTTGACTGGGAAAATGAAAAGGTCAAGGCAAAAGAAATGTATGACGTTGTTGTCAAACATGATCTGCCGGTCGTTGTCATGGAACCTGTCCGCGGCGGCAGCCTTGCTTCCCTGCCGGAAGAACCCGCTGCTATCCTGAAAAATGCTGATCCGGATGCTTCGATCGCAAGCTGGGCAGTAAAATTTGCAGCTTCTCTGCCGGGTGTCATGACAGTTCTGTCTGGTATGTCGGATGAAGCACAGGTCGAGGATAACCTGCATTCGTTTGTCGGATTCAAGGCATTGGATGAAAAGCAGAATAAAATGCTGCTGGATATCGCCGGCATTCTGCGCAGCTATCCGACTGTTCCCTGCACTGGATGCAAGTACTGTGTCGAAGGATGTCCGATGAAGATCAACATTCCTGCTGTTATCTCAGCACTCAACCATCAGCGGATGTTCGGCAGCAGCCCGGTCGCCGACAAGAAGTATACCGACGCTGTTAAAGATGGCGGCAAGGCTGGTGAATGTATCGGATGCGGCGCATGTGCATCTGCATGTCCGCAGGGACTGGATATCCCGTCTTTGATGCAGGAAGCTGCTGCGGTTTTTGAAAAATAATATAGAATGTTTTCCCAACAGGGAACTGGCGGTTGTCAGTTCCCTGTTTTCTTATTTTCTGGAATAAATGTTGTAGACAATTGCCAGTAAATCAAAAAAATATGCATAAATCTGCCAAAGCGATCACAAAGTGCTTGACAAAATTCCAGTAGAACGCTATACTTTAGGTACATCGTTCTACTGAACAGTATTGACAATCGATTCTGATTCAATTACAAGGAGGCAGATTCATGAGAAAGGTAATCATTGGCGGCGGCCAGGGTTTCTGGGGCGACTCCAACGACGCGGCTATCCATATGGTACATACCGCACCGCTGGATTATATGGCCTGCGACTATCTGGCAGAGCTGACCCTTTCCATCATGGCAAGACAGAAAATCAAAAATCCTGCGGCTGGGTTTGCACGCGACTTTCTGGGGCTGTATAAAGCCTGCGGCGAAGAAGCGTTCCGCAAAAATATCGGCATTCTGACCAATGCCGGTGGTATGAATATTGAGGGTTGCGTCGACGGTATCCGCCAGATTGCGGAAGAAAAAGGAATGCATGGCCTTAAAATCGGCTATGTTACCGGCGATGACTTGACTGAAGATATCCCGCGGCTGCTGGCAGAAGGCGTTGATTTCAAGAATATCGACGACGTCGGCGACTTTAATGAAATCAAAGATAAGATTTTTAATGCCAATGTTTACTTCGGCCATGAACCCACCCTTGCTTGTCTCGAACAGGGCGCAAACGTCGTCATCACTGGACGTTCTACCGACTCGGCACTCTTCCTCGCACCTTGTATGCACAAGATGGGATGGGCTAACGATGACTGGAATAACCTTGCACGCGGCATTATGGCTGGTCATCTGCTGGAATGCGGCGGTCAGGGTGCTGGCGGCAACTATGACTATGGCTGGCGGGATGTTCCGCGGATGGATGAACTCGGCTTCCCGATTGCTGAAATCACGCCGGATTCTTTCCATATCACCAAAGCTCCTGACTGCGGCGGCATCATCTGCGAACAGTCCTGCAAAGAACAGTTCCTGTATGAAGTACATGACCCTGCAAATTACATCACGCCTGACGTTGTCGTTGATATCTCGAATGCAACACTGACCCAGGACGGTGAAAACCGTGTTAAGGTCGGAAATGTCAAGGGTAAACAGCGTCCGGATACCCTCAAGCTGTCGATTGGTTACCATGCCGGCTTCAAGGTTGCAGGTATGCTGTCATTCGCATGGCCGGATGCATATGAAAAAGCGCAGTACGCTGCTGAGATCATCATGAAGAAGATGAAACGCAAAGGTTTGCAGTATGAGGATATCCGGATTGACTACATCGGTCTGAATGCACTGCATCTGGGCGTTGCGGAAATCGACCCTGCCAAAGTCAAAGACCTGAACGAGGTCGTCCTCCGTATCGCAATCCGTACCAAGACAAAAGAAGAGTGTGCCAAGATTGTTCCCGAATTTGCACCTCTCCAGCTGAATGGCCCTCCCGGAGCTTCCTTCTTCGGCGGACGCGCTCATATTCAGGAAGTAATCGGTCTGTGGCCGACGCTGATTCCGCGGGATGCGCTGCACCTGAAATCCAACATTCTGGAAATCAAATAAAACGGAGGGTGTTTAGATGGCTAAAATTTATCTGAATCAGATCGCCCACGGCCGCTCCGGCGACAAGGGTGACACCAGCAACGTTTGTGTGTTCGCCAAGGACCCGAAAGACTATGAGCTGATTAAGGCCCAGGTCACCCCTGAAAAGGTCAAGGAATATTTCGGGGACATGGTCAAGGGTGAGGTTACCCGGTATGAAGTGCCTTCCCTGAACGGCTTTAACTTTGTCATGAAACATGCTCTCGGCGGCGGCGCAACCCATTCACTGCGGCTGGACTCGCTCGGCAAGTCGATGGGCAGTGCGTTTCTGCGCATGAAGATTGATTACCCCGACGACGCGGAGTAACGAGTATAGGGGGAGAAGAGAATTCTCCCCCGTTTTCTTTTATTTATTTCTGACACCTGAAAGGAGAACATTCCATGTCCGAACATCTCGCTCTTGAAAATATCACCATCCTCGACCTGACCCGTGTTATTGCAGGCCCGTACTGCGGCGCGATGCTGGCTGACCTTGGTGCAAATGTTATCAAAATCGAACTTCCCGGCCGCGGCGACGATGCCCGTGCATACGGCCCTTATATCAACGGTGAAAGCCTCTATTACGGCAACCTCAACCGCAATAAACGCGGCATTACTCTGAACCTCAAGAGCGAGGAAGGAAAAGAAGTTTTTCGCAAACTGGCTGCAAAAGCCGATGTCGTACTGGAAAACTACCGCCCCGGCGTTATGGATAAACTGGGACTGGGATACGACGAACTGAAAAAGCTGAATCCCCGGCTGATCTATGCGGCAGTTTCCGGATTCGGCAGTTATGGCCGCTATTCCCAGCGCCCTGGGTATGATATTATTTCCCAGGCAATGGGCGGTCTGATGTCGGTTACCGGACATCCCGGAAATGGCCCGACCCGTGTTGGCTCGGCAATTGGCGACGTACTGGGCGGCATGAACCTTGCAATCGGTATTCTGGCGGCAATTGAGGCGCGGCATGTGACCGGCGTTGGACAGCGTGTTGACGTATCGCTGATTGACTCGGTAGTCGCATCGCTGGAGAATGCTTACCAGCGGTACCAGGTCAGCCATGAAAACCCCAAGCGAATGGGCAATGCTTACGCTTCGATTGCACCGTACGACTCGTATGAAGCAAGCGACGGATGGTTTGTAATCGGCTGCGGCAACGACAAACTGTACAAACAGTTCTGCGATAATATCCTGCATATGCCGGAACTGGTCAACGACCCACGTTTCGACTGCAATGTCAATCGTGTAGCAAATAACCTTGAACTGAAATCCATCATCGAAGAAAACTTTGCCAAGAAACATACCGTCAAGGAATGTGTCGATATGATTCTTGGCGCCGGTATCCCGGCTGGCCCGATCTACAATGTATCGGATATCATGGAAGACCCGCATATCCGTGACGACCGCGAGATGTTTGTCCATGTCGATCATCCGGTCATGGGCGATGTTATCCTGAATGGCAACCCTGTCAAGCTGAGCGATACCACAGTCGGTATCCGCTTTCCGTCTCCTACCCTTGGTCAGCATAACCGCGAAATCCTCGCCGAAATCGGTTATTCAGATTTGGAAATCGAGGAAATGAAGCAGAAAGGGGTTCTGTAAGATGGAAATCGCGATTGTATCGGCTGTCCGCACCGCCATCGGTAAGTTTGGCGGCGCGCTGACCGGTGTTCCGGCTGAACAGCTGGGCGCTGCCGTCATTAAAGAAGCACTCTCCCGTGCTGGCGTTGCACCGGAACAGGTTTCGGAAGTTATTATGGGTTGTGTCCTTCAGGCAGGTCTGGGCCAGAACCCGGCACGTCAGGCTGCTATCCATGCCGGTGTCCCGAAAGAAGTTCCCGCATTTACCGTCAATAACGTCTGCGGCTCAGGGCTGAAATGCGTCAACCTCGCCGCCAGCCTGATTCAATCGGGCGAAGCGGAGATTATCGTTGCAGGCGGTATGGAAAACATGTCTGCTGCTCCCTATGTCCTGCCGGGCGCACGGTTTGGTTACCGGATGAATGACGGGAAAATGGTGGACGCAATGGTTCACGATGCGTTGTGGGATGCGTTTTACGACGTCCATATGGGTGTAACTGCCGAGAACATTGCCAAAGAATACGGCATTACCCGTGAGGAACAGGATGCTTTCGCTGCCGCAAGCCAGCAAAAATGCGAAGCCGCCCGCAAAGCCGGAAAATTTGCCGATGAAATCGTCCCGATCACCATCCGGCAGAAAAAAGCGGAAGTCGTGTTCGATGCTGACGAATTTCCGCGTGATGGCGTTACCGTGGAGTCAATTGCAAAGCTCCATCCAGCTTTCCAGAAAGACGGCACTGTCACTGCTGCCAACGCTTCCGGCATCAACGACGGCGCAGCGGCAGTCGTCATGATGAGTGTCGAAAAGGCAAAAGAACTCGGACTCAAACCTATGGCTGTCTGGGTTGCCGGTACAAGTGCCGGTGTGGAACCGTCAGTCATGGGACTGGGTGCCGGTGTCGCAGCGAAAAAGCTGATGGACAAAACAGGTATTTCGGTGAATGACCTGACGCTGATTGAAGCAAACGAAGCGTTTGCTTCCCAGTCGATTGCAAGTGCCAGAATCGCCGGATGGGATAAATGCATGGAAAAGGTCAATGTCAACGGCGGCGCAATCGCTCTCGGACATCCGGTCGGCGCATCCGGTTGCCGGATTCTGGTCACACTGCTGCATGAACTGCAAAAACGCGGCGGCGGACTGGGACTTGCAACGCTGTGTGTCGGCGGCGGCATGGGCGTTTCAGCGATTGTCCGTGTCTGATGGAAGCAGGCAGAAAGGAAGATCACAATGGACGCGATGCAAAAAATGCTGGAAATGGCAAAAAAGCGGCTCAATAGCCAGTTTGATACGTGTTCGGTCCCGGCTGTCTGTGAAATCGGACAGAGTGGTGAAATCATGCTGCCGATGGATGACGGCGTCAGACTGCGGACCATGTACTGGAAACCGGAAGGAAAAAACAGTTTCCCGGTTATCCTGCTGCGCAGCTGCTACCCTGCTCAGGAAGCGGTCATGACTTATAAAGCCGAACTGGTCTGCATGAGAGGTTTTGGCGTTGTACTGCAATGGTGCAGAGGAACCGGCGGCTCGGAAGGCGAATGGGAACCAAACATCTACGACCGTGCTGACGGTCTGACTACCATGCGCTGGCTGGACAAAATCGACGAGGTGGAAAGCATCGGCTACTGGGGCGACTCCTACCTTGCCTACACCGGCTGGTGTATGGCGGATGCCGTGCCGAACAAATGCAAGACCATGTACCTTGGCGTATACGGCTGTGACCGCCATGTCTCCGCTTATCAGGACGGGTTATTCAGACAGGATATCCTGACCGGCTGGGCGATGGGCAATGCCGGACGGCCGATCGATGCCGATTATATTGCTTCCTGCCGTTACCGTCCGCAGGTTGAAGTGGATGAAGCAATGTGGGGAATCCGGCTGGACTGGTACCGTGACTGGATTACCAATACCGACCGGGACAGCGAATACTGGTCACAGGGACTGTGGCGCAAACTGAGAGAGACACCCGGCGAAATGAAAATCCCGGTGTTTATCCGGGAAGGATGGTACGACCACCATCTGGGCAGTGCGATTGCAACCTACCGTTCCCTCTCGGATGCTTCCAAAGCACACACCACTCTCCAACTCGGCCCGTGGAATCATGGCTATGGCTGTGCACTGACAGGACAGGATACCTCCAATCTGAAAGATGATACAATTGAATCGCCGATGGTATGGTTCAAGCGGATTTTGCTGGATGGAGAAAATCCGCCGCCTGAAGTACTGACCTATGTCTGCGGAAAAGATGAATGGGAAAGCTGGAACCAGTTCCCGGTACCAGTCTCAGAAAACCAGACCTATTATCTGGACGCCAGCGGAGAGAAAAAAGAGGACGCTTACCGGCTGCAAAATTCGCCTGCTGAAAATGCGCAGGTCAGCTACCGTTATGACCCAGATGACCCGGTTCTGTCGTTTGGAGCAGAGTCACTCTTTGTCTCTCAGGGTGGAGTTGGTTCACTGCGTCAGCCGCCGTGCAGCTGGAGAAAAGACGTTCTCTCCTTCCTGTCGCCGGTTTTCACCGAAGATACCGAATTGGGCGGCAGTATCAAAGTCCGGCTGTATGTGTCCTCTGACGCGCCGGACACTGCCTTTGCGGCAAAGGTAATGGAAGTCTTCCCGAACGGCAGTACCTATAATATCCGCGGTTCCATCACTACCCTTGCCTACCGCGGTCATTCGGAACACCGCCAGAGCTATACTCCCGGTGAGATTGTACCGGTGGATATCGACACATGGGAAATCTCCTGGATGATCCATGCGGGAAGCCGCCTGCGGATTGACATTACATCCTCCGATTTTCCGCAATATTCGATTCATCCCAACAAGGAAGGCCCCTGGTCAGTACACAAAGAGGTTGTACCCGCCATCCAGACAGTTTATACCGGAAAAGATTATCCTTCCGCTGTAATCCTGCCGGTTGTTCACAACCAAAAATAATCCTGTATAAATGCAAAATACGCCTGACATGGAGCAGATCAAAATCCATGTCAGGCGTATTTCTTTTCAGATACAAACCGATCAATGACCGGCAGGCTTCTTTTCAACCATGTTCTT
>DVLW01000174.1 GCA_018715285.1 Candidatus Faecivivens stercoripullorum
AGTAACGCCAATATTATTATGGCGTAAAATCCGTGTTTTGTCAAGTTCTGATTTTGTCTCAACGGCCATAGTTTCGCAGTTTTGGGCACAAATTTCGTAAAGTTTTTGTGTATTCGAGCTTTCGCGGCCGCCGATGACGATCATAAGGTCGGATTTTTGCGCCAGAGCGACAGCTTCCTGCTGCCGCAAATTTGTTGCGTTACATATTGTATCAAATTTTTTGATGTTTGTATAGTACTTTTCAATAATGCTTTGTAAATTTTTCCACAACAAATGGCTCAATGTCGTTTGCTGAACAACAGCGATATCTTTTTTGTTTTCGCAGCGGAGTTTGTCAAGTATTTCTGTCAGTGTTTTTTCATCCTGAAAGACATATACTTCACCTTTGGCGTGACCAACAATTCCCTGTACTTCCGGGTGGTTGGGATTGCCTGCAATCAGCAGGACCATTCCCTGTTCAGTGACTTCCCGTGCAATCCGATGGATACGCGCGACATGCGGACAGGTACAGTCGACAATATTGCGTCCTTCCAGCTGGTCATAGACCGATTGTGCGACACCATGGGAACGGATGATGACAGTCTGTCCCGGATGGGTTTCTTCCGGAGATGAGACACTCGGGACGCCGAGGTCTTTCAGCCGCTGGACAATCTGGGGATTATGGATAATCGGTCCGAGCGTCACCGCATCGGAAGATTGTCTGGCAATTTCAAAAGCCCGGTCAACTGCCCGTTTGACGCCGTAACAAAAGCCGGCAGAAGAGGCGAGGGTAATGGTATGGTAATCTTTGCCGGAAATAGTTTTTTCCTGTGATTTACAAGTCTCAGACATGAATATCCTCCAGCATCTTTTCCATCGAATCAGTCAGCAGTCTGTTTGCAGCCCTGATCTGGGAAGGAACTTTACCTGTCAGTGCCAGCTGTTCATGGGTGATAAAACTGCCGTAGCGGATGACTACGGGAGTCCGCAGGCCATGACGCTCGCCCTTTTTAATAATACACGGCTGCAAGCCCATACCTGTTTCAGCTGCGATGACGACAGCGCCGGATTTGAGTTTCTGCAATTTTCCGTCATGACTGCGATGGCCTTCCGGGAAGATGGCGACAACTTTTCCAGACTTTACATACTCAACCGCTTTTTCAATTGCGGCAGTATCACCTTTCCCTCTGGTAACCGGAAAAGCGCCAAGTCCACGGATAATCGGGCTGAGCAGTTTGTTTTCAAACAATTCTTCCTTTGCCATAAAAAAGCACTGCGGTTTGAGCTTGACAGCAATCAGAATCGGGTCAAAAGCGGATATATGGTTGGAACATAAAATGAATCCGCGGTCAGTCGGAACATTTTCCAGCCCTTCATAACGGACCCTGTACAGAATTTTGGAAACAAGATAGGTGGCAACACGGGCGATTTTATAAAAGATCATATTGGATACCTTTCTTTGCTTTGGGTAATAGCCGGAGAATCAGACGTTTTGAGTGGAGAGATGCTCAGTGATGATCTTCTGAATCAGTGCAACTGATTCTTCAAAATTGAGCTGGGAAGTATCCGCGACAATTGCGTCCTCTGCCTGGACAAGAGGAGAGATTGCGCGGTGAATATCAGCATAATCCCGTTTTTCAACATCTTCGAGGACCTTTTCAAAAGTTGTATTCTCGCCTTTGGCTGTCAGTTCGTCAAAACGTCTCTTTGCTCTTACTTCTGATGAAGCAGTCAGGAAGATTTTGACATCTGCTTTCGGCAAAACGACAGTTCCGATATCTCTTCCGTCCATGATGACATTGTTTTCCCGTGCAAGACGGCGCTGCAATTCCAAAAGGTATGCCCGTACGCAGCTGTGTGCCGATACGCCGGATGCTGCCATCGAAACCTGGGGCGTGCGGATCTGTCCGGTTACATTTTCTCCCTGCAAAAACATCTGCTGGATGCCATTTTCATACCCCATATCGACTTTCAGTTCCGGCAGCAGAGCCTCGACCTGCTGCTCGTTTTTCGGATCACCGCCCTTGCGCAGTACATAAAGTCCGATGGTGCGGTAAAGTGCGCCGGTATCAACATACAGATAGCCGAGTTTTTCGGCTACTGTACGGGAAATAGTGCTTTTTCCAGCCCCGGAAGGACCGTCGATTGCAATTGAAATCATAAGATGAAACTTCCTTTCAAAATAGTTTACAGCATTTTGTTATACCAGTAAGAACCGCTTTCAAATCCGAGTTTTTCATAAAAAGCGTGCGCAGAGGTTCGTTGAAATCCGGTAGCCAGTCCGATGAAGGACAGCCCTTTATCCCGGGCAAGAACTTCAGCCTGAGCGACAAGCGCTTTTCCGATTCCTTTTCCCTGAAAAGCGGAATCGACAGCCAGGCCGTTGATTTTCAGATATCCGGACGGAAAACCAGCTGCCAATACCGAGACGGTTGTGATAAATCCGAGCGTCTGCACCCCATCGGATGCTACAAAGGTGGCGTAGTCCTCACGCTCAGCCATTTGACGCAGGGTCTTTTCAAGATTTTGTACGGTGACCATCCGGTTGCCTAATTCATGGTTCCACAGTTTGGTGACAGCCTGATAATCAGATGGGGCGATTGGACGAATGTGGATATTCATATACAAATCCTTTCATGGATGTAAAGGGTACCTTATTTGAGGGAGGCAGGAATGAATTTGGGGTATTCGGTTACATCGCTGATTTCCGGACAACAGAGGTTAAATAGCCAAGTTGCCCGTTTTTCGACTGCGGCATATTCTGGGAAAAGCCGTTCCAGCTGTGCCATCGAATGAAAGATGGGAAGAGAAGCGTTTTTTTTCATCTGCCGCAGCAGTTCCCGTCCCGAGGTCTGATTGAAGTCCAGCACCCGGATATATGGTGGAGAAGACATCGTCAGCGCACGGGTATTTCCCAGCATCAGATTCCAGACAATCCGCCGGAGTCTTGAAAGGGTATACCTTTTTGTCTTCACCATTTCCAGCAGCTGGTCCAGTGAACGCGCTTTCTTTGCAGCTGTCAGAAACCGGTTTTCCAGTCCTTCGGAGATATCCGGCAGTATTTGCAATTCCTCAGCCGACGCGGTTTGCAGCCGGTAAAGAATAGCACGTTCCAGTCTTGCCGGGTCGGTATTTGCTCTGCCATGCTGCAAAGCATCAGTAAAAATCTCAAGTGCAGGTTCCGGAATATACCGGTCAGCCATATCTGATTCTTTTTCCGCATACAATCCGCGAAGCATCGAAGCGCTGGCGGTTTCCTCAGCCTGATCGCTGTCGTGTGCCGCACCCTGACGTTGAACGGTGAAAAATTCCATCGGCGCTGCCAGTCGGGCATTAGTTTTCAGATATTCAATCGCCAAGATATTGTTCGGGCTGTGCAGCAGGTCTGCTGCGCTGTCTCCATATATCTGCCGGACGGCTTCTTCTCTGGCCGCAGCGTAGGTAATACCGGTTTTCAGAAGCTGGGAAACCAGCGGAGAGTTTTCTGCTTTTCGCACAGCCTCGGCTGCCTGTATCAGCAGACCAGCGTTCCCGGATTCGCTTCCACAGGAAATCATCTTTACACACCCGCATCCGGCCAGTATCTCCACTGCGCCTGCCGCAAACCTCTCAGCCGGAGCCGAAGCCCATACCGCCGGCAATTCCAGTACCAGATCAGCGCCGCATTTTACAGCGGCCCTTGCGCGGTCCCATTTGGAGAAAAAAGCAGGACCGCCGCGCTGAACGGCATTGCCGCTCATGACGACAATCAGTCCGTCAGCCTGTTTCCGTGTTTGGGAAATATGATAAAAATGTCCGGTATGCAGCGGATTATATTCTGCGACGATTCCGGCGGCAGTCATGGCCTTCCTCCTTATGACAGCCGGTCTTCATCCGGCTGTCCCAGTTTCAGATAATTGTAGATCGTATAACGGGAAACCCCAAGTTTTTCGGAAATAAAAGGTACTGCTTTCTGATAATCAAAAGCGTGCTGACGCTGTAAAAGCTGAACCAGTGCAATCCGGTCCGCTTTTTTCATTTTATCAGTCGGAATACCCAGCGTTTGTACACAGCTATTGAAAATCTCTTCCAGCCGTCCCTGTTTTGCCGAGTCAAAAGCGTTTTCCAGATAGTTATCAATGCTCAGCTGTTCGGTCAGATATTCCAGATAGGCACTTGACCGTGTCACGTCCAGATTGATTCCCAGTCCCAGGCAGTACCCATCTCCGCGGACAATCATCGTTGAACTCTTAATCTTCTGATCGCCCCGCACCACCATCATATTGACCCAGTTCTGCTGCAGCAGCCTGGGATCAACTTCATTCTGTTCACTGCCGAAGACATCCTCAGTCGAACCGGCATGACGGCCGGTGACATGCCCGTTAAAAATAACCAGAATTCTGTGTTTGGGGTCTTCCAGATCCTGTATCAATGTTTCGCAGCTGCGGCCGAAAGTTCTGGCGATTCCTTCTGCCAGTCCGGTCAGAAGCTGTACCATTGCTTGCTTATCCATCCTTCAGATCATTCCTTTTGCCGTCTCTGTCCGGAAATTGGGTGAACAAAGCAGCCAATTGTTGAAAAGTCCTGAAGTTATTATACCGCCGAAATGGGCATTTTTCAACCGGACGGAGAAATTTGTACCAGCCTTCTGGACAAATATGACAATATGTAAAAATTACGGGATAATATTTGACATCCTGTGGAACTGCTGTTATACTGAAACCAGCTGATACTCTTTACTGTAATGGAGCGGTATGTCCGTCAAACAGGCATGCCTGAGATAGAAAGGAAGTCGGAATTATGATCGTTGTGGAAGCAAAAGAGGCCAGAGAAAGACTGGATATGGCAACCTGTATCCGTCTGATGCGGGAAGGACTCTCTGCTCTGGAAAATGGGAGCGCAATGCAGCCGCTCAGAAGCGTCAACAAGCTGCCGCACGGCAATTTGTTTGGATTTATGCCGGCTTATCTTGGAGACGGAGACTATTTTGGTGCAAAGGTAATTACCGCTTTCCATGACAATATCGGGACTGAATATCCGTCCCATATGGGATATGTCATGATTTTTGAAGCAGTTCACGGCAGTTTTGTCGGAATGGCTGACTGTGGCGTTATTACCGAGATTCGTACCGGAGCGGTTTCCGGTGTTGCGACCGATCTTCTGGCGGTGAAGGATGCGAAAAAACTGGCGCTGATTGGTGCCGGTGCACAGGCAAGAAGCCATCTTGCCGCAATGCTTGAAGTACGTCCCGGACTCAGTGAAGTCTCGGTTTATGATATCCGCACCGAAGCAGCTGAGAAATTTGCTGCCGAATCGGAGGAAAAATATCATATTCCGGTCCATGTCTGTGCTGATGTCCAGACCGCGGTACAGGATGCCGATATTATCTGTACGCTGACACCTTCCAAAGACCCGTATCTCAAACGGGAGTGGATTAAAAAAGGTGCGCATATCAATGCAGTCGGTACCTTTACGCCGGTGACCCGTGAGGTGACCTCTGAACTGGTGGCTGCCAGCAAGCTGTACGCCGACCAGATTGAAGCGATGGAAAAGGAAGCGGGCGAATATCTGATACCGCTTTCGGAAGGGCTGATTACCCGGGAACATATCCGTGGGTCGATTGGCGGACTGCTGACCGGAAAGGCAGAAGGCCGGACGTCGGATGAGGATATTACTCTGTTTGACGCGCTGGGACTGGCGGTTGAGGATGTAATCTGCGGACGGTTCCTGGTCTGCGGGCGGTAAAACTGAAAGGTGGGTGGATATCATGTATTATTTTTCTGAAAACAGTATGATTCATAATAGATATCCAACCGGATTGAACAACTGATTTTGCGGCGGATTTATCCGCCGCTTTTTCTTTTATACACTAAAGAATCAAAAGCAAAAAGTATACTGCATCATGAAAGGAAATCGAAAAATGAAGTTTTGTATCTATGAGGTTCGGGAAGATGAGCGCCAGATGCTGGAAAGACTGCGGCAGAAATATGATCTCGAACTGATCTTAACCAGTCAGCCGCTTAATCTGGAAACAGCCTCTCTTGCTGCAGGCTGTGACGGTGTATCTACTCTGGGACATTCTCAATTAAACCGGGATGTGCTGAATAAGCTGGCGGAAATGGGTATCCATGCCTGTTCTTCCCGGTGCATTGGAATCAATCACATCGATATGGACGCGGCACGTGAGCTGAAAATCCGGATTTCCAACGCCTGTTATTCTCCATACGGTGTCGCGGATTATACCGTTATGCTGATGCTGATGCTCATCCGGCGGTATAAACCGGCTTTGTGGCGTCAGCAGGTAAACGATTATTCACTTGGCGGACTGATGGGAAGAGAACTCCGCGGCATGACAGTCGGCATTATCGGAACCGGTCGGATTGGCTGTGCTGTTATGCAGAACCTGTCCGGATTCGGATGCAAACTGCTGTGCAGCGACGTCAGGGAAAATCCGGAAGCCGCCCGACTGGGAGAGTATGTAACTGTCGACGAGATTTTCTCCCGATGTGATATGATTTCGCTGCATACACCGTTGCTGGATTCTACCCGGTATCTGGTCAACGAACGGACACTTTCACTGATGAAACCGGACGGAATGCTGGTCAACTGTGCACGCGGCGAACTGATGGATATTCAGGCGGTGACCCGTGCAATTGAAAACCAGAAGATCGGCGGCGTTGCAATGGACGTATTTGAAAAAGAAGACGGTATCTATCATCATGACTGTCGTACCGATATCCTCAAAAACCGCGATATGGCCTATCTGCGCCAGTTCCCCAATGTCATCATGACGCAGCATATGGCGTTTTACACGATGGAAGCGGTCGACAGTATGGTGACCTGCGGCATTGAGAGTCTGGTGGCGTTTGTACAGGGAAAAGAATATTTTTGTGAAATTGCATGATTTTCCAACTTTTTCTCGCTGATAATTATGCGTAAGGCAGAAATGCCGGTAATTACTTGACCTGGAGTATACTTCAGAGTGTATAATATCTGCAACTTGATGTGTTTTTATAAAACAGACGCAGGAAGCGGTTCTGTTGCCGGCAGAAGCTGGTGTAGCGGATAGAAAAGCACGTCGGTATGTGACTCCAATTATTGCAGACCAGAAGGCTGTTATTTCGTCTCAAAGGCGGAAATAACAGCCTTTTTTGTATGTCGGAATAGGGAAAGGGGAAGATGGATGGACACCAAATTGTCCTGGATGAAGCGGTATTTTAAACGTCATTTTATTCAAAAGCGGTTGTTAGAACTGATATTTGTACTGCTAGGGGTAACTTTTCTGACCTTTGTGATTACCTCAGCGGCACCCAGCGATGCAGCGGAAATGTATTTTCTTTCACATGGGATAACGCCCAGTGAAACACTGCTGGAGGAAACACGCCGGGAGATGGGACTGGATGCCCCAGTACTGGTGCGGTATTTTCAGTGGCTTGGGAATGCGCTGACCGGCGACCTTGGAGTATCGTATCAGTTTGGGGAGAGCGTTTTTGCCCAGCTTTCCCGCAAACTGCCTAAAACCATACAGCTTGCATCGGGTGCATTGGCAGTGACAGTCGTGACGGCGTTTCCACTGGGAATATTGACCGCAGTCAGAAAAAACAAGCTGACCGACTGGCTGATACGGTTAATTTCGTTTGTTGGAATCTCGCTGCCGAATTTCTGGCTGGCGCTGATTTTACTGTATTATTTTGGCGTTGTCCTCAAATGGTTTCCGGTCATCAGTGCCGGAGATTTCAAAAGTATGGTACTGCCGGTTTTCACATTGGAGATTCCGCTTTGCTGTAGCTATATCCGGCAGATTCGGGCCGCTGTACTGGAAGAACTCGGGAAAGAATATGTCGCGGGTGCACGCGCAAGAGGAATTTCAGAAATCCGGATACTGGCCTGTCATGTTTTGCCCGGAGCGCTGACACCGATTGTCACAATGATCTGCCTGTCAATCGGGCACCTGCTGGGTGGAGCAGCAATTGTCGAAACTATTTTCGGCTGGCCGGGTATTGGAAGCATGGTTGTTGACGCAATACGGGTACGGGATTATCCGGTGATACAGGGATATGTCATCTGGATGGCAGTGATTTACCTTGTAGTGAGCCTGATTGGAGATGCAGCCTGCCGGCTGCTTGACCCGCAGCAGAGACGGGCAAAGGAGGGAAAATTCGGATGAACCGGATAAAAAATAAAGCGGCTATCCGGCTGGGAATCTTTTCAGTGCTGGCACTGCTGCTGATTGGTATAGCAGTCTGTGGTTCACTGCTTGCACCCTATGACCCGCTTGCATCTGATTATACGGCCTCCCTTTCCCCACCGGATGATCTTCATTTGTTTGGTACGGATAAACTGGGACGCGATATTCTTTCCAGAATCCTGTGCGGAGCGGGAAGCTCATTTTTCCTGACCTTTGTGATGGTGGTGCTGGTTACCGTGATTGGGACACTGGTTGGGCTGGCGGCCGGATATAAAGGCGGTATGACAGATGGGCTGCTGATGCGGTTGATGGATATTCTGCTTGCCTTTCCGGGCTCGGTTTTTGCAATTGCGGTGACTGGGATTATCGGTGCGGGAATATTGAATACGGTAGCGGCGCTGGCACTGGTCTGGTGGACCAAGTACGCAAGGCTGGTGCGGAGTATGACTATTTCGCTGAAAGACCGGGATTTTGTCTGGCAGGCGCGGTATGGCGGCGCGTCAGAAATAAAAATTTTACTCTGTTATATTCTGCCGGAAGTCATGCCGCAGGTGATTACAATGGCGGCGATGGATATCGGCAATATGATGATATCACTGGCTGGCTTATCTTTTCTGGGACTGGCTTCTCAGCCGCCGGCACCTGAATGGGGATATATGCTGTATGAAAGCAGGCAGTATATGCAGACAGCGCCCTGGATGATGATTTTTCCGGGACTTGCGCTGTTGGTTACAGTCATGGTATTTAATCTGCTGGGAGACAGTGTACGGGATTTTCTTGACCCGAAAAACGGGATGGAATAATTTTGATAACAATAAGGAGTATAAGAGATGTTACACAACTGGAAAAGATTGACACTTGGAATTATTTGTGCCGGACTGGCAGCCGGAATGCTTGGCGGATGCGGCAATGCTGCAAAAACGGCTTCTGAGGAAACCACATCCGCAGATACCCAGTCGCAGGAGAATACACAGCAGGATGCTGCACACCTCAATGTTGCGATGTTCTGGGTCAGTACCAGTCTTGACCCGGCGGATGGATATGATGGCTGGGTACTTTCCCGAATTGGTGCCGGTGAAACACTGGTCAAGCTGGATGAAAATGCCGAGGCAGTACCCTGTCTTGCAGAAAGCTGGGAACAGACGGATGAGTATACCTGGATTTTTCAGATCAGGGAAGGCGTTACCTTTTCAAACGGCAACCCGGTTGACGCGCAGGCCTGCATGAACGCCATCCAGCGGGCATTTGACCTCAATTCCCGTTCCAGTGAATATTTTCAGCTGGACTCGATGGAAGCAGACGGACAGACCCTGACAATTCATACTATCCAGCCGACTGGTGCGATTGTCAACAATCTCTGTGAGCCGCTGTTCACCATCGTGGATACTTCGGTCGATGAGCAGACGATGGATACTGCACCGGTTTGTACTGGGCCGTATGTTATTGACACCTTTTTGCCTGAAACAGAAGTGACACTGGTCTGTAATGACGATTACTGGGATGGTACGCCCGGACTGGACAGCATTTCCGTTTTTTCGGTACCGGATTCGGACAGCCGGGTACTGGCAATGCAGTCGGGCGAAGCAGACCTGACGACCACAATCGATAACTCCAATCTGGCACTTTTTGCAGACGAAAGTCAGTATAACGTATACGAAACAATCGGACCCCGGACCAATGTCGTTTATTATAACAATGCCCGTCCGCTGCTGGATGAAAAGGAATTCCGTCAGGCTGTCTCCATGGCAGTAGATAAGGATACATATGCCGAACTGATTGGATGTGCACCGGCAACCGGACTGTATTCAACTGCGCTTGCCTGTGGGCAGCAGGTAGAAGATGTGTACCCCTATGACCCGCAGCAGGCAGGCGAAATTCTGGACAGTCTGGGATACCTCGATACAGACGGTGACGGTGTGAGAGAGGCAGACGGAAAAAATATCCAGCTGCAATATTATATTGCGGCTGACCACGGTTCCGCAGACTCGACCATCATTGCTCAGGCGGTGCAGTCTGACCTCATAAAAGTGGGAATTAATGTCCAGCTGATTCAGACGGAAAATATGTCGGATGTTCGTGCATCGGGCAATTATGATTTCTGTTCTGCAAATGACTCGACTGCCCCGACCGCTGACCCGGAGATTTTTCTTGTTCAGCACTATCTGACCGGAGGCAGCAGCAATTACCAGAATTATTCCAATCCTGAAGTTGACCAGCTGATTGAAGCACTTGCCTCTACCTTTGACCCTGACCAGCGCCAGCAGCAGGCAGGTGATATTTCCCGGAAGATTCTTGAAGATGCCGGCAGTCTGTATATCGGTTATATCTACGGTAATACGGTGACATCTTCCCGTGTCAGCGGAGCGGTTCAGTTCCCGATCGACTACTATATCATTACAAAGGACATTACCATCAAATGAACGAAAAACCAATCCTGTCTTTTGAACAGCTGACCATTCGGTATCCTTCACTTACTCATCCTGCGGTCAGCGAACTATCACTGGACGTTATGCAGGGACAGATTACCATGCTGGTTGGAGAGTCCGGAAGCGGAAAATCGACGTTGCTGCGTTCTGTCATCGGATTACAGCCTGCCGGGTGCAGGATGCAGGGACGGATTCTGTTTGAAGATAAAAACCTGTTGTCCCTTTCACCCGGACAGATGCGGGCATTCAGGGGAAAAAAGATCGGCATGATTTTTCAGGATGCAGGACTGTACCTGACTCCACGGCGGAAAATTGGTGCGCAGTTTGCCGAGATGCTGCGTGCACACCTCTCCATATCCCGAAAAGAAGCGCTTGAGATAGCTAAACGGGAACTGGCAGCACTTTCTCTTGCGGACCCTGACAGAATACTGGACAGTTTTCCATTTGAGTTATCAGGCGGAATGAAACAGCGGACAGCTATTGGTATGGCAATGGCCCTGCGTCCATCGCTGCTGCTCTGCGACGAACCCACCAGCGCACTGGATGTGACAAATGGCGCACAGGTTGCCAGATTGTTGCGGGATTTGTGCGAAAAACAGGGCGTTTCGATTCTGATGGTCACCCACAATATTGGACTTGCCGCGGCAATCGGTGACCGGATTGCCGTTATGCGTCAGGGAAATCTGGTTGAGGTCGGGACGCGGGAACAGATCATCCATACACCCCATGAAGAGTATACCATCCGACTGTTGAATGCGGTCCCCAGACTGGATTGATATGGATACATCTGCGGAGAAAGGAGTGGGTAGAATGGCAGAAACCAGACAGGAACCGGTGCTGCAATTGGAGCGGGTTATCAAAAAATATGCTGTTTCGGGGAAAGAACTGACGGCGGTCAATAGTGTCAGCCTGACGGTGCAGCAGGGTGAAACGGTTGCAATTGTCGGGGAATCCGGATGCGGAAAGAGTACCCTTGTCCGGATGGTGACCGGAATCGAACCGGTTACCGAAGGCAGTATCCGGGTATTGGGAAAGGAACTTTCGTCGCCTGAAAAGCAGCTTTCCCGTCAGGAATGGCAGGAATTGCGGCGGAGAATGCAGCTGGTGCTGCAAAATCCATCGGGAGCAATCAGCCCACGGATGCGGATTGACCGCTTTTTGCGGGAACCATTTATCAATTGGCGGCTGTGCGAAAAAGAACAGATCAGCAGCCGGATTGAAGAGCTGCTGCACCGGGTTGAACTGGATGAAAATGTGCTGCACAAGTTTCCGCATCAGCTCAGCGGCGGAGAATTGCAGCGTATTGTAATCGCGCGTGCTTTGGCGGTATCGCCTTCCTTGCTGGTCTGTGATGAGCCGACCAGTGCACTGGATGTATCGATACAGGCACAGGTAATTGCATTGCTGGAACGTCTGCGCAGAGAACAGGGAATGACCATTCTGTTTGTCAGCCACGATATTGCGCTGATGGGAAAGTTTGCCGATCAGATTGTCGTCATGTATCTGGGAAATATCGTGGAAAAATTACCGGCCAGCCAGCTGAAAAACGCAGTGCATCCCTACACAAAAGCACTGATAAATGCAATTTTTCAACCTGGAAAAGAAAATGTTTCGGTATTGGAAGGTGATCCGCCCAGTCCACTAGATAGACCAACCGGCTGTCCGTTTTATGGCAGATGTCCGGTATCCTGTCCTGATTGTGCCGTAACATCACCCGAGCTTCGGGAATATGGACAAGATCATTTTGTGTCCTGTTTCTTGACAAAATAATAGTAAAAAGCGATACAATAAGCGGCTGATAACGCAAATAACTGCGCAGTAACTATCGGCATTATGCTCTGTTGAGCGCGAGCCAGTCAGATGAATGCCGAAGCCTGAATTCCGCTTTTTTTGTTTAATTTGCGGTTACATCCGGCTTTACAGTGTTAAATCAGGTATGGTATACTTGATTTAACACTTTTTTTCAAAACTTAAGGAGGAAACTATTTTGGAAAGCAACCAATGGCTCTGGCAAATTCTTCTGCAGATCCTGCTGATTGCACTCAACGCAATATTTGCCTGTGCGGAAATCGCTGTTATTTCGGTAAACGGGAACCACCTCAAAAAGATGGTGGCCGAGGGAAACCGGAAAGCTGTCCGGCTGCAAAAGCTGACGGAAATTCCGGCAAGTTTTCTTGCGACCATTCAGATCGCAATTACCCTGTCCGGCTTTTTGGGAAGTGCGTTTGCGGCTGACAACTTTGCCGACCGGCTGCTGTCACTGTTTGCAGGGGTGGGAATTGCGGTTCCGAGATCGGTGATCGTCATTCTGATTACCATTTTGCTTTCCTATGTAACGCTGGTTTTTGGTGAACTGGTGCCCAAGCGTCTGGCAATGAAAAAGACCGAACAGATTGCACTCGGACTGTCGGGTATCCTGACTTTTGTGTCAAAGGTATTTTCTCCGCTGGTCTGGCTGCTGACCGCGTCGACCAATGGTGTACTGAGGCTGCTGCGGGTTAACCCCGATGAAGAGGAAGAAGTCGTCACCGAAGAAGAAATCCGGATGATGGTCGATGCCGGCGGCGAAAAAGGTTCGATTGATTCGACTGAACAGGAATTGATTCACAACATCTTTGCTTTTGATGATATTTCGGTAGGAGAAATCTGTACCCATCGTACCTCTGTTGCAGTTTTGTGGGAAAAGGATTCTCCCGAGCAGTGGAAGGAAACCATTCAGCAAAGCGGACATACCGTTTTCCCGGTATGCGGAGAAGATATCGACGATATCCGAGGTATACTCAGTGCAAAGGATATCTTCCGCCTGGGTGCTTCAGCCGGTAAAGAAGAACTGCTCAGTCAGGGATTGCGTCCGGCAGTGTTCGTACCGTCTACCGTTAAGGCTGACGTACTGTTTGCCAATATGAAAAAGAGCGGAAATTACTTTGCTATAGTTCTGGATGAATACGGCGGAATGGATGGTATTATCACCCTTCGCGACCTGATTGAGGAACTGGTCGGTGATCTGAATGAAAATGAATCCCCTGCGGATATCGTACAGTTGGGTGACAACAAATGGCGGATTCAGGGACTGACAGAGCTGGATGACGTCGCACGTACACTGGGTGTCAGTCTGCCGCTGGATGAGTATGATACTTTCAGCGGGTACATCTTTGGTATCCTGGGGCAGGTGCCTAAGGCAAGCGGGCAGTTTGAACTGGATACGCCGGTTTTGCATATCGTAGTTGAATCGGTTCGGGACCATCGGGTCGATACCGCGATTGCCAGTGTGATCGCATAATATCCTGTAGTCAAAAGATCAGCGGTGCTGCCGCCGGGTTTTCCGGGAAAGCAGCACCGCTTTTAATTGATGGAAAATATAAAAGGGAGGGCTCCGGACACAATCCAGTGTCCGGAGCCCTCCCAAACATATCTGCGCTTGTTTGCCAAACCGCAGGGGGAGCGGCGGGCAAACCGAAGGAGTGCCGGGCGGGGAACCCGGTATCCGTGTGAATTGTAGTATTAACAAAACCCACACTTTAATTATAACATGATTTTATGAGTTCGTCAATGACTTTATGGCGTTAAAATTGTACAGAGCTGAAACAGACATTTTATTGATTTTGAGCAGATTCCAGCTGATATTCATCTCCGCACAGCTGGCTCCATATCTGAGAAGGTGTCTCTCCATTTTGCAGCCGGTCGTAAATCTGACGGATTGTGATGCTGCCGCATTGTCCAGCAATATTACCGTCATTGGAGAGAAAATACCTGCAAGCGCAGTTTGCAGCGGTTTCAAGAATGGAATCGGATATGCTGATATCTTCCGAAGTGAGCGGCCGTGCAGTATCTGTGCAGTCCTGTGCGGTCAGCCAGCAGCTATTGTTCAGCTCTTCATCTGTCATATTTTCTGAACGGTCGCCCATCTTCTCCAGTAAGGCAGAGTGCAGCCCGATGATTCGCATCAGAATTGCCTGGGTAGCTGCCGGCTGTTCTTTCCAGCCTGATGGCATGGATTGTATCTCGTCTTCCAGCAAGGCTGATAACAGTACAGCCGGAGAGACAAAAAGAATTTCACCATCTTCCATCTCTACCCGGTAGCCTTGAGGCAGCGGTTGCTGTAAAGCAGTGACCGTCATGGGCTTTAACAGGGCATCCAGCGTCTGCTCACAGTCGGATAAAGACGCGGTATTCTGGTTTTGCTCCGGCAGTCTGTCCATAAAGGTAGTTGCGATTGGAAACAGGCTGATACAGATGATAGTCAGAATAAGATAGAAAAACAGGGATTTTATACTGTTTTGCAGTTTGTCCAGTATCATGAACTTCACTCCATTTTTGCAGCTTTTGCTGTGCAAGCTGACATGTATACATCTATTATTCATCATATATGCAAGAAAAACTTGTATTTATACTTTTTATGCGCAAGAAACAGCTTGACGAAATTGCATTTATTGTGTACAATAGTACTCATAACGCTTAAAACAGGAGATCGCAGAAAAGCAGACCGGGATATTGTTTGATTTTGATTTTCGGGAGGTTTCTCTGCCGCGTCAGGAGGAGAGTGCATCATGTCGCCCATGAAAAAAGAGTCTTTGGACACCTTATTCAATGAATTCCAGAAATATAACCATATTGATTCGGCGCTCAATGAAAAGTTCGGCGTAAAACGCGGGCTCCGAAACGCAGACGGCACTGGCGTGCTGGCAGGTCTTACACAGATATGTAATGTTCACGGCTATATTCTCAATGAAGGTGAAAAGTGTCCGGTCGACGGTGAACTGACCTATCGCGGAATCAATGTACGGGATATGGTGGAATCCTGTGTGGCGGAAAATCGCTTTGGATATGAGGAAGTTTCCTATCTGCTGCTGTTTGGTCATTTGCCAAACCAGAAACAGCTGGACTTTTACCGTCAGGTACTTTCTCAGGTACGTGCACTGCCGATGGGATTTGTGCAGGATATGATTCTGAAAGCGCCTTCCCGTGATATCATGAATAAGCTGGGCAGAAGCATTCTGGCTTTGTACTCCTATGATGAGTTTTCACAGGATGAAGGTCTGGAAGCGGAACTGAAAAAAGCTATTTATATCATCGCTCGTATGCCTACCATCATGGTCAACAGTTACATGGCTAAAATCGGTAATTATGACAACAAATCCACCTATTTCCATCCGGTTCGTCCCGGTGAATCGGTTGCACAGAGTATCCTTTCAACCCTTCGTCTCACCCGGGAATATACCGATGAAGAAGCACATCTGCTGGATATCTGCCTGATGCTGCATGCGGAACATGGCGGCGGTAACAATTCGACTTTTGTCTGTCGTGCAATGACTTCGTCGGGAACAGATGCTTATGCAGCATATTCGGCAGCGGTCGGTTCTCTGAAGGGCTTCAGACATGGCGGTGCCAATATCCGGGTGTGCCAGATGTTTGAAGCAATCAAGGCACAGGTTAAGGATTGGAGCAATGATGACCAGGTTCGTGAGGCATTGCGGATGGTCATGGATAAAAAGATCGGCGACGGAAGCGGCCTGATTTATGGAATGGGTCATGCGGTATACACCCTGTCTGACCCGCGTGCAATTATGCTGCGCGACAATGCAGAGAAGCTGGCGAAAATCAAGGGAATGGAAGAGGAATTCCAGCTGCTCAAGAAGATTGAACAGCTTACTCCCGAAGTATTTGCCGAGAAAAAGGGTGTGACAAAGGATATCTGCGCCAATGTCGATTTGTATTCCGGTTTTGTTTATCGGATGTTGGGTCTGCCGGAGGAACTGTTTACACCGCTGTTTGCTACGGCGAGAATCAGCGGATGGGCAGCCCATCGTATCGAAGAGTATTCGACCTGTTCGCGGATTATGCGTCCTGCGTATAAATCGGTTGTACGCAATAAACCGTATATTCCGATTGAGGAAAGAATGTGAAATCAGGAGAGATCGCCTGCCAGCGGCTTTAATTGGCCGCAGGCAGGCGATTTTTTTGTCTGGATGGTGATGTTTGCTGAAAAACGCTATTTTCAAACGACCGGAAATCGGTTATAATATATTAATAAATTTGCATTATTTTTTTTGAAAGGATGTTCAAAATATGTCTTTTCCGATCAGTTTTGATCCTCTGACTTATCACTATGCTTCACGCCGAAAAGTCGTTTATGGGCGTAACGGCATGGTATGTACCGGAAATCCGCTGGCAGCACAGGCTGGACTGGATGTTCTGCGCAAAGGCGGAAACGCAATTGATGCTGCGGTTGCCGCTGCTTCCACTCTGACGGTTGTCGAACCCACTGCCAATGGTATCGGCAGCGACGCTTTTGCGATTGTGTATACCGGCGGTAAATTATACGGGCTTAATTCAAGTGGTCCATCTCCCCGTTCCATTTCTCTGGAAGAAGTGCGTGGCCGCGGTTTTGAGAAGATGCCTGAAGATGGCGTCATTCCGGTGAACGTACCCGGAGCACCGGGAGCATGGGCAGCATTGTCGGAACGGTTCGGACGGATGCCGCTGACAGATTCAATGGCGACAGCGATCGGGTATGCGGAAGATGGATATCCGATTCAGCCGGGTGTAGGAGAAGGATGGAAGGCTTCCTTTGAACGGTGCAGAAAAGCTGCTGAAAAATTCCCGGAGGTAAACAGCTGGTTTGAAACGTTTGCTCCGGATGGACGGCCGCTTAAAGTGGGTGAACTGCTGCGGCTGCCGGGTCATGCACGGACACTGCGGGCTATTGCCGAAACGAATGCGGAAGAATTTTACCGGGGCGGACTGGCAGACGAGATTGACCGGTTTATGAAACAGTACGACGGATTTTTGTCCAAAGAAGATCTGGCGGCGTTTTATCCTGAATGGGTGCAGCCGATGACAACCGATTATCACGGATTTACAGTATGTGAGATTCCGCCAAATGGACATGGAATTACTGTTCTGATGGCACTGAATATCCTGAAAGGATTGCCTGAAACCAGCGATCTGTTTACACAGACTCATCGTCAGATTGAGGCCATGAAGCTTGCCTTTACCGACGCACAGCGGTATGTGGCCGATCCGGGATATATGACTGTTTCGCCTGACCAGCTGCTGAGTGAAGAATATGCTGCTGCACGCCGTGCACTGATTGGTACGGAAGCCATTACACCGGAATATTGGGAACCGGTCAAGGGTGGCACCGTTTATCTTTGTACAGCTGACCGGGAAGGAAATATGGTTTCCTATATCCAGAGCAACTATATGGGATTTGGTTCAGGGGTTGTCATTCCCGGTACCGGAATTTCTCTGAATAACCGTGGAGCAAACTTCTATCTGGATTCTTCGATGGTCAACTGTCTGGGTCCTGCCAAAAAATCCTATCATACCATTATCCCCGGCTTTTTGATGAAGGACGGGCGTCCGGTCGGACCGTTTGGCATTATGGGCGGATTTATGCAGCCGCAGGCACATTTGCAGGTGCTGTTGTCGGCTATTGACCATCATCTCAACCCTCAGGATGCACTGGATAAACCCCGTTGGATGTGGACAGGCGGTAAAACAATTGAAGTGGAACAGTCTTTTGACGCTGCCATTCTGGGACAGCTTGCCCGTGCCGGACATAACATTGTAGTCCGGCGGTCGAGTGTACCTTTTGGCCGCGGTGAAATTATCTGGCGCAGTGAAGACGGTATTCTCTGCGGCGGATGTGAAATGCGGACCGATGGACAGGTTGCCGCCTGGTAAGGAGTATCGTTATGAAAGCAAGAATAAAAGATCAGGCAGCTGCCGGTGTATGGCTGTATCTTCCGCAGGCAGATGATGCCGCAACAGAGGTCGTACAGACAGCAGCAGCGCGCTGTGATGCCGTCTTTGGGAGTTTTGGCCCGGAGTCGGCCGGAATGCGGGTCGCAGATATCCTATCCGGCAATGCGCAGTCTGTGGCGACGGATGGAGTTATTCCCGCAAAGCCGGTTTTGCTGATGAATGGCTTTAACAGAGCAGGACTGGACCGGTTTTTGGCTGCCTTGAGAGAAGAATTTCAGACTGCCGGTCTGCCGGGTATTGCACTCAAGGCAATTGTCACACCGACCAACCGGTCCTGGGATTTCTGCCGTCTGGCAGAGGAGCTCCAGCGGGAACATGATTTGATGCAGCGGGGACGCTGAATCGGTGAAAGGAGGGAGCGGATTGAAAAAACGGCTTTTAAAGTGGCTGTGTGTGCTGGTGGCGATGATGCTGACCAGCTGTTCAGCGACAAATGTCATTACCAGTGTTGACGCGCTTTTACGTCCGCCCCGCCTGACAGATGACCAGAATGATATATATGCTGCACTGACGTCTTATCTGTCGGGAAAGGAAATGCATCTGGTTTATCCTCAAAAGGGAGAGTATCTGTCTGCCTTTATTCAACAGGATCTGGACGGCGATGGTCTGGATGAAGCGGCGGTTTTTTATCAGCTCACCGCGTCCACCTCATCTGCACCGATCAATATGGCCATTATGGACCGGCAGAGCGGGAAATGGATGGTAGTATCGGATGTCCAACTAGACGGCAGCGGCGTTGAAGATTTTAACGTTATGGAAAGCGGAAGTAAGCCGTTGATTGCGGTTGGGCTGACGTATGCAGGCGAGTCGGGTAACAGTTTGATGCAGATATTTGGCATGTACGGAAAGGAACTGAGGCTGATTTTTTCGCGTACTTATCTGGCAAAGACGATCTGTGATCTGACAGGAGATGGTAAGGATGAATTTTTGCTGGTATATCCCAATGAGGACAGCGAAGGTGTACAAAGTGTCCAGGCTGGTCTTTTTATCGCAGACGACAGCCAGGAAGAGGCGTTTATTCAGGCTGCCCGTTGTCCGATTAACCCTGAAATCGTCCGGTTTCAGCAGTTGAGTGCCGTCCTGCCGGATTGGAGCAGAACATCCGGTAATGCGCATATCTATCTGGATGGATATCGGGGAAGCTCGATGCTCACCGAGGAACTGATGGTAGAATCAGGAGAGAACGGTTACGAGATCGAAAATCTGACCTGGCTGCAATCAGATGAGACAGATGGAGAGAGCTATCCGCAGCGTGTCATGCTCAACTCGATGGATATCAATGGGGACGGATGGTACGAAATTCCGGGACAGCAGCTGCTTCCGGGGTATACCGAAGAAAGTACGGATGTTGTATATCTGACTACCTGGTACCGTCATATCAACCGGCGGTATGTACCTCTGTATTCTGCCTATGTGAGCAGCCTGCTCAGTTATCAGTTTATTTTTCCGGCCGATTGGATTGGGAATGTCACAGCCTATCGGGGACCGTACGGAAATGAAGTGACCTTTTCGGTATGGGACGAAGAAAAACCGATGGAAGATACAGCGCTGATGTCACTGCGGGCAGTCAGTATTGCAAGCTGGCGTTCAGGCAAGGTGTCTCCGGAATATGAATATTTGGATTCAAGAGGACAGATTGTTTTTCTTGCACGTGTGATTGATACTGAAAGCCGTTATTCGCTGACGATGGCGGATATCCGGGAGAGATTTAAAAATATGGGATAATGGGGTGATAAAATGAAGCGGATTCTGGTGGTTGAAGATGAGGATGCAATCCGTAGTTTTGTAGTCGTCAATCTGCAGCGGAGCGGATATATCGTTGTGGATGCGGCAAGTGGGGAACAGGCACTGACTGCCTATGAACAGGCAGGCGGAGATTTTGATGTGGTTTTGCTGGATATTACGTTGCCGGGAATAGATGGATTTGAGGTATGCCGCCGGCTGCGGGCAAAATCCGCAACGCTGGGACTGATTTTTCTGACAGCGCGTACCCAGGAGATGGATAAAGTCGGCGGACTGATGATGGGTGCGGATGACTATGTCACAAAACCATTTTCTCCTTCAGAACTGGTAGCACGGGTAGACTCGGTATACCGCCGGGTACAGCTTGCCAACAATTCTTCCCGGGCAGAGGTAATCGAAAGCGGACCATTTGTCTTGAATACAAGAAGCCGGACCCTGCATAAGGATGGACGGCTGATCGACCTGACACAGGTAGAGTATCAGATTGTGGAACTGCTGATGCAGCACCATGGAGCTGCAATGGAGCGAACCAAAATCCTGGGAGAAGTCTGGGGAACGGAAGTTTATACCGATGCCAAAATTGTGGATGTCAATATCCGCCGCCTCCGTGTCAAGATAGAGGATGAACCGTCCAGCCCGGCATATATCCAGACGGTATGGGGTTACGGATATAAGTGGTGCCCGTAAAGGTATAATGGGACATGGAAAGGAGAGGCATGGAATGCGGATAAAAGGTATTGCACAGAAATGGCTGCTCAACTCCTTTGGAATTGTCCTGGTTATTCTGATAATTGTGATTACCAGCAGCGGTATTATGCTTCGGGAATATTATTACGGTGCTGTTCACCAGCTGCTGCTGGCCAGATCGGATTTTGTCTACAGTATGCTGGAACGGTTTGAACAGGGAAGCGCAACCGGTTCTGTTGACGGAGACCTGCGGGAATATGTTGTTTCATATGCGGACAAGGGAATAATCGAACTGATGGCGCTGGATTCATCAGGCGTTGCCAAACTGACGTCCAGCGGTTTTACCTATCCGAGCGGAACAGCTCCGGATTATCAGCTGGCACTGGATTCTGAATCAGGTATCGGATGGTGGACAGGACAGCTCAACGGACAGAAGATTATGGCGGTCTGCCGGCTGGTTCCGGTATTGAACAGCAGTTATTCAGCATTTCGGTTTGTCGTATCTTTGGAGATGGTGGACAGGATTATCCTGTCGCTGATGCTATTGGTGAGCGGTCTGGGATTTCTGGTACTGACAGGGGTGTATCTGATGGGGATTGCCTTTGCAAGGAGCCTGGTCCGTCCGATACGCGAACTGGGAGCCGCTGCAAGAAAGATTGCAGGCGGTGATTTCAAAACCCGTATTTCCCGTGATGAAAATGATGAACTGGGTGAACTGTGCGATACCGTCAATTCAATGGCGGATGAGCTGGAGACGGCAGAACGGCTCAAAAATGATTTTATTTCCTCGGTTTCCCATGAACTACGTACGCCTTTGACCGCTATTCAGGGCTGGGCAGAAACTCTGCGGGATGTGGGGCATACCGGCAGTATTTCACCGGATGAACAGCAGCTGATGGAAAAGGGAATGCGGGTTATTCTGGATGAAACCAGCAGACT
>DVLW01000175.1 GCA_018715285.1 Candidatus Faecivivens stercoripullorum
AGATATACCGGCTGCGTGAACAGCGGTATCCGTTGTATATTCGGTATGCAGATACAGTTGTACGCAACTGCAAGGCAAAGGAAGATACCGAAGCTGCAATTGTTGCGGCACTTGAGAAACTGATTTCTGAACAGCCTAAATAATAAAAAACACAAGCCATTCTTTATAATTCATAAAGGATGGCTTGTGTTTTAATATATAAGATTATGTTATCTGGCTAAAGGCATCTGGCAGACAATGGATGACATCCTGTGGCAGCATAGCGTATTCCGTCAGTTTTTGCGCCGCGATATCTCCAGCTGCCGCGTGCAGATATACACCGCAGACAGCAGCTGACTGTGCAGAAACTCCCTGTGCCAGAAAAGCGGCAATAATACCGGCAAGCGTATCTCCGCTTCCGCCTTTGGAAAGACCGGGATTGCCGTTCTCATTCATAAAGAGTTTTCCATCCGACGCAATAACAGTAGTGGCGTCCTTTAAAACCAGTGTGACCCGGTATTCTTCAGAAAAACGTGCAGCGATTTCAAAGCGGTTTTCCTGAATTTCTCTGATGTTCAGTCCGCTCAGGCGGGAAAATTCCAGCATGTGCGGTGTCAGGATAACCGGTGCATTGGCATCTTTGAGTTTTTCTGCACCGATTTGTGCAAGGGCATTCAGCGCGTCTGCATCCAGCACCATAGGGGTATGACAGCTTTCCAGAATTGTGGATACCAATAATTTGGTCTCCTCTGTCAGGCTCATTCCACAGCCGCACAGGACACCTGTTGCCCAATCGTTTGCCTTTTCCAGCAGGCCGGAATGTGCATCGGCTGAAACCGCTCCCGATTTAGCCAGCGGCAGCGGGTATTGCAGTGCTTCTGGCAGTCGTATCCGGATAGGGAGCAGAGCGTGTTCAGGTGCGGCAGCCATTACCAGACCCGTTCCGCATCGGGCAGCTGCTTCAGATGCAAGCAGGACAGCTCCCGTCATTGTCTGGCATCCACCGGCAATCAACAGTTTCCCATAGTTGCCTTTATTGGAATCCGGACGGCGTGCAGGAAGCAGTTTGCGGATCATTTCGGGACTGAGCAGGGTTATATTGCCGGATACATGTTTAAGAATCTCCTGACTGATTCCGATATCGATGATTTCCACCTCACCGCAAAGACTGCGGGAAGATTTAAGAATATGCGCTGGCTTTTTCGCTGCAAAGGTACAGGTATAGTCTGCCTGGAAACTGTCAGCGGCTGCAATTCCGTTGTCGCCGTTAACACCAGTCGGGATATCCAGTGCAATCCGTTTTGCACTGCTCTGATTGGCAGCACGAACTGCCATAGCGACAGATTCGGGAAGCTGGCCATGGAATCCTGTCCCGAAGATACCGTCCAGAATCAGGCTGCTTTTTTTGCACAGTCGGTCAATGGCATCCTGTTCCATCTCAGTCCACAGATGTACCTGCGGATATTCTTTCAGCCGTGACAAATTGAGCGACGCGAGCGGGGACAGCTGGTCGCCCAGACAAAATACAATATCAACCGACAGTTCCGGCTGCCATTGCAGCAACGCTCTTGCAATAACCAGTCCGTCACCGCCATTATTTCCGCGTCCCAGCAGAATAAGTATATTGCTTCCGGAGGTAAGCAGAGAATGATATCGTCTGCGGATTGCGTCTGCCGCACCCATACCGGCATTTTCCATCAGCTGTTCAAAACTGGTACCGTTTTCGACTGCGATTTTTTCAGCAGATCGCATCTGACTGCCACTCAGTATGCACATAAACAAATCCCTCCTTTATCAGAATCAGAAGTTTACAATCATGCGCATCAGCGCCAGCAGCAATAAATGAACTGGATAAAACCAGTAGAAAAACCATTTACCACCAGTCCTGCCGCCTTTTTTCCCATTATACAGCCCAATCAGCGGCAATGCCAGAATCGTTCCCATCTGCGGAAGGCTGGCTGCGAGAAGGTAGGGGATAGAAGCGCCATTTACCAGACCGCTCCAGATCGAGTAAAGGGTAAATACTGTAGAAATTATGATAAACAGAGAGATCATCCGTTTTTTGTTTTCCCTGTTTCTGGCAAAATTCAGGGTATACAAAATCGCCATGACCGGCCAGTCTCCAAACAACGATAAAAAGCAAAGCACGCCCAATGCAAGCAGTCTGTCAAATCCATCCATATGGTTATCCACCCATAATGCCAGCAGAGCCAGCATTAGCGAATACATCATATTCAGATTCAGCAGTGCACTGCTGTCCGGCAGACCGCCTTCCAGAAACAGGATAAACGGCAGCCAGGAAATCACGGCAAAGATTGCCAGTCTGCGGACATATCCTTTAAAATTGCTTGTATACCGGTATCCTTCCGTCAGCATAAAGCACATCACCGGCGCTGTGATACGGCCGATAATATGCATTACCACACCAGCGGCAGAGGCAGTCGGTACAAATGCCCATGCGATATGGTCAATCAGCATGCACAAAACGGCAATCAGTTTCAGGGTATTACCGGTCAGCCCAATTCGATCAGTTGTCTGAGCCGGACTTTCCGTCATCTTTCAGATCTCCATAATATTCATGCCGTTCAAAATAACCGATAACCGTTCCGTTCTGGTCGCGGACCGGCGTAAAAAATTCCCGTTCCCGTGCAGTCGGGTTGATCGCTTCAAACATTTCCTCTTCACCAGCATCAGCACGTGCCAGAAAGGCCTCGATTTTCTGACAGGAACTCTGGTTGTGACAGCCGAAGATACTGTCGCCGACACTGATTTTTCCGGCGTATCGTTCTCTGGCATCCTTGTTCATATAACGGATAATATGGTTGCGGTCGCAGAAAACGACCTGGTAAGGATAAGCATCCAAAATAGCGGATAAAATATCAAAATCAATCTTCATCGGATATTCCTCTTTCATGTTGCATCTGGAGACGAATCTCCATCAGTTTGTCCAAAAGGTGATGAGCGGCCTGTTCTTTGCTCATCAGCGGGAGTTCTGTTTCATCTTCCTGGGTAATCAGGGTCAGGATATTGGTATCTCCTCTGAATCCGGCACCAGTAATCTTGACGTTATTGGCAGCAATCAGGTCCACATTTTTCTTTTCCAGCTTTTTACGGGAGTTTTCCAGCATATGCTCCGTTTCCATCGAGAATCCGCAGAGCACCTGTCCCGGAATGCGGTGAGCACCTAGATATCCCAGAATATCCTGCGTACGGGTGAGCGGAATCGAGAGATCGTCGTCTTTCTTTTTGATTTTCTCATCAGCAACCTGTGCAGGTGTATAATCGGCGACAGCAGCAGCCTTGATAATAATGTCCTGTTCCGGAGCACGTGATGTCACTTCCCGGTACATATCAGCCGCAGATACAATATTGACTGTATCCACAAATGGAGACGGTGTCAGAGCTGTGCGTCCGCTTACCAGTGTGACTTCTGCTCCGCGCAGCATCGCGGCCTTTGCAATGGCATAGCCCATCTTGCCGGAGGAATGATTGGTGATATACCGCACAGGATCGATTGCTTCCTGGGTAGCGCCTGCTGTGACCAGCAGTTTTATACCAGCCATATCCTTTTTAAATGCCAGTTCCCGTTCGATATACAGGTACAGTTCTTCCGGATTCGGCATTTTTCCCAGTCCGGCTCCACCGCAGGCAAGGTGTCCGACAGCCGGGTCAATCTGATGCCATCCATGCCGCCGCAGTTTTTCCATGTTTTCCTGAACGATGGAATTGGTATACATCCGGTCGTTCATGGCCGGTGCAAAATAAATCGGGCATTTGCAGGCCAGTATCGTGGAGGTAAGCATATCATCCGCGATACCGTTTGCGCATTTTCCGATGATATCTGCCGAGGCCGGTGCAATGAACATCAGGTCTGCTTTTTTCGCCAGTGCGATGTGGTGGATTACTGGCGGGTCACTCTGTTCAAAAGGACTGGTCAGGCATCTGTTGCCGGTCAGTGCTTCAAATGGTAGGGGAGGAATAATATTTTTGGCGTTTTGGGTGAGCAGAACATGTACGTCTGCGCCCTTTTGTACCAGCATACTGACGAGATTGGGCATCTTATAGGCGGCAATACCGCCTGTGACACCGACTAAAATTGTTTTTCCGGTCAATTCTGCCATATTCAATCATCCTTTCATCCAAAGATTTATCTTATGATTTATTCAGCAATTCCAGTCAATTTTGACGGGATTGGGTTCATCCGGTTTTGCTGCCTTCTGTAAAGAATGCAGCACAGCTGCAATTTCTTCTTCTGCCAGTCGGTCATAAACATCCTGTTTCTGGTCTGTTCCGGCACGATCATAGGCGACGGCAGCGGCGCAGTAAAATACAAATCCCAGCGCACCCGGCGGGTTTTGAATGACTGAGCAGGCAGTTCCAATCGCCCTAGCCGCTGCCTGTGCAGCAGCAAAACCGTCCGCATCCCGTGCGGCCTGTCCGGCAGCCTTTAAAAAAGGCTTAACCTGAGCCAGTTTGATTTCTCCGTTCAGATATATGCGGCAGTTGCTGATTGCATCTGCTGGACGGGAGTCTTCGGGAAATTGCTTTTCAAAGATTGGCAGGCATACCTTCTCCGTATATTCAATTGCCCACTGGCTGAGAGTTTGCTGGCTCTGTGTTTCGATCAGCCGCATCAGGGCAATGATATCAGGGTTATCCAGCTTGCCAAGCATTTTTCTGAGTTTGGCCATAGTGAACTCCTTGTCATCTATAATATTATTCTGTTTCCACTGCGACAACGAATGCTGCGGCAATGGTATCGGTATGGGTCAGCGACAGGGAAAAGGACA
>DVLW01000176.1 GCA_018715285.1 Candidatus Faecivivens stercoripullorum
AAACCGACGTTATCCCCTACATCACCAGCGGCAACCCCTATTATCTTGAACCGACCGAAGAGGTTCGCAGCTGCACCCTTTCCAACAACCGCTACTACCTCGAAACCGGTATCGATATGGCACAGGATGAATATTACGCGAATAACTGGGGTTATACCGAAGGTGTCGCAGACTGTTATTATACCATCCTCGCCGATTCGCTGATTATCGAGTCGATCAGCCTGTATTATAACGATGAGCTGATGATGGAAACATCGGTCGATCTGGACGGTGAAGACGTCGCGTCCCCGATGATGGACAAGGTCAATGCTTCGGAAAATTCCAAGCAGATCACCGTTTATTACGACTACGGCGGCGATTCTGAAAAGGCATATGTCTATCAGGTCCCCCAGATTGCGGCGTTTTACTACTCTCAGCCTGAAGGCTTTACCATGTACGTCGACCCGGAAGGCACGCTGACAATGGCTGATGCCGACCCGTCTGATTCACGGCTTACTGCCGATCAGGTCAGCCTGTATCTGATTCGCACTGAACAGACAGAAAGCGAATCCGGAGAATAATCACCTTGTTATGACGATACCCTCACCCTGTCAGATGACAGGATGAGGGTATTTTTGCGATGTGGTTACTTTTTGGATGATTTGAGCAGATAGCGGATAATTCCAACTACCGCCAGCACCAGCGCCGCAACTGCAATGACCAGCATGACCAGAGGGACATCAAATCCCGGCCCGGAAACAATAATTGCGGTCGGACCGTCTGCACCGCCGATAATACCAAGTGCTCCATTCAGCTCCTGCTGCTGGCGAATCGTCAGGTAAACAAAAAATCCGATGACTGCAATGACCAGACAGATTGTTGTCCAGATGATTGTTCGGGTTTTGAGGCGTTTTGCATGGTCGATTCCGAGCTGCTCCTCGATTCCGGCTGCA
Organism: Candidatus Faecivivens stercoripullorum; assembly: GCA_018715285.1. Lineage (GTDB taxonomy): Bacteria > Bacillota > Clostridia > Oscillospirales > Ruminococcaceae > Faecivivens > Faecivivens stercoripullorum. Next base: position 933 of record DVLW01000176.1, read on the forward strand.
AACTGTTCCGGCGTTCCCAGTCGGGCAATTACCTGCTGTTCTGTTTCGCCGTGTTCAGCTGCCGACGCAAAGGCTTCTTCAAGATCACGCAGTACCGCTTTGCGTTTACTGGCCGGTATCATCAGACTTTTTTTGACTTTTTTGATGTATGCATCCTTCATATTTCTTCCTCCGATTTGCTGTATTCATCGATAAATCCGTCTACACATACGGTATACCGTCTCCAGAACCCGATCAGTTCCCGCAGTGTTTCTCTCCCCTTTTCGGTCAGGGAATAGTACTTTTTCATCCCACCGTTCGCAGCTGCCGGAGCCATCCGGCAGGATAACAATCCCGCATCCTCTAACCGGTACAGAATCGGGTAAACCGTCCCTTCCTTTGCGTACCCGAGAACGTCAGCGCCGCGATTATTCAGCTCGGTGATGATCTCATAACCGTATGTCTCCTTCCGTCCAATCAGGCAGAGCAGCATCATTTCAAGCGAGCCTTTCTTGAACTGCTGGGAATACTTGTTGTCCAAAGGTGAACCTCCTTTCATCGTATCTATTTAGCATTGCTAATTAGTTTCGCTAGTATGAGTATAAGCCTTTTTTCTCTGTCTGTCAAGTAGTTGGCTAAAAATTTGCAAAAGAAAAACGCCTGTGATTCTTCACAGACGTTTGACCTTTGATTATATGACGAAAGCTCTTCCGCCGTGAACTGTCCACCGGACAGTCCCCGGGGGTAACAGAGCAAAAATTTGTTAGCGCCGTGCCGGCCCACGTAGTTCCAGTGAGTGCGGAATCGGTAGTACTGCCCTCGCAATTTTGGGAAAGCCCTGCATCGAGCAGAGCTTTCCCAACCGAGACCCCCTTGATAGGGTTCTCGGGCTCTCCTGATCTAAGGACGGCGAACACAAATCGTCAGATAGTGCGTGACGGTAAGTTCCCAGGGCTCTGCCCTGGACCCGCAAGCCTTTGAAAAGGCTTGACCTAAACTTTTATTCATTACCGACCCCACTGAGTGCGAAACATTACCCCGACGCTCTGCGCGTCGGTCGAACAGATTGGTAGTGGGTGCACAGTCTTCCTAATTGGATGGTGGTCGAAGCTTTTAACTGCTGAGCTCTATTTGGGAGATTGAAACCCCGGCAAACAGTCCGTGGCGACACGCCACCCGGCGCGTTCGCAAAGGCTGTTACTAGCACAACCGAGCGGATTGCGAAGCAGGAGCGATCATCGCGATTTAGTCAGTGGCGACTCGCCACCTTAGATGTCGTTGCGGATGAGGTCTTCGTAGGACTGGCCTTTGACGATGAGGCGGTCTTCGCCGTCCTGAACCATAACAACGGGCGGAATGGGGTTGCGGTTATAACAGGACGCCATCGAATAGTTGTACGCGCCTGTCGAAAGAACCGCCATGATATCACCGGCTTTAACTTCCGGCAGCGAAACATTCTCGCCGAGCAGGTCACCCGATTCACAGCACTTGCCTGCAACCGTTACGACCGTATCCGCTTTGTCAGCAGCACGGTTCGCAAGCAGGAAATCATATTTGGACTGGTACAGAATATAGCGCGGGTTATCACCCATACCGCCGTCAACCGAAACGTACGTCCGGACACCGGGAATCTCCTTGACTGCGCCGACAGTGTACAGTGTGGTACCGGCTTCACCGACAATACTCCGTCCGGGTTCCATCAGGATAAACGGAACGCCTACATCCAGATCAGCAGCTTTCTTATGGATAGCAGCCGAAACAGCCTCCATATACTCTGCATACGGAACCGGGTCGTCGTCCTCGGTATACCGGATACCGTAACCGCCGCCCAGGTCAAGTTCCTGAATCTGGTAGCCAGTCTCACCCTTAATTTCGGCGATAAAGTCCATCATAACCTCGGCAGCCTTGACAAAAGGTGTGACCTCATGAATCTGGGAACCGATATGGCAGTCAACACCCAGCAGGCGTACAGACGGTGTTTCAATCGCCTTTTTGACTGCTGCCATTGCTTCGCCGGTTTCCAGCGCAAAACCGAACTTGGAATCGATCTGACCGGTCATGATAAACTGGTGGGTGTGCGCATCGATACCGGGTTTTACACGCAGCTGGATATTGGCGGTGTAATCCAGTTCATCCGCAAAACGGCTGATACGGTCGAGTTCCTCCATATTGTCGACGACAATACGGCCGACACGGTTGTACAGCGCCATTTTAATTTCTTCGTCCGTTTTGTTGTTGCCATGGAAACAAACCCGCTCCATCGGGAAACCAACCGACAGTGCTGTATACAGTTCGCCGCCCGAAACGACGTCCGCACCCAGTCCCTCATCTTCGGCAATACGGTACATCTCCTTGCAGGAAAACGCCTTGGAGGCATAGCAGATCATACCATTTCCATCATAAAAGCGGTCGATCGAATCACGATAGGCACGCATTGCGCCGCGAATGGCGTCTTCATCCATGACGTACAGCGGAGTGCCGTATTTCTCAGTCAGCTTAACCGCGTCCACTCCGCCGAGCATCAAGTGGCCTTCATCATTGATCTTCACGTTTCTGTCCATTTGTTTTAATCCCTTTCCTTTGTTTTGATTCTGTCATATGATTGCAGACAGGGGTCAGACGGATTCGCCTATCCCCTGTTGTTTCCTCATTCTTCATCGTCAAATCCGATATATTCGACCGTGACTTCTTCTTCATCCGGATTTTCATCCGTCAGGATATCGTCAGTTGTCTCAGGTTCTGCGTCTTCCGGTTCTTCATCCGTTTCAGGCATCAGCTCCGGGTGTTCAGCGCAGAACGCGACCAGCTGTTCCAGAATCCCGCGCAGTTCGTCAACGCCTTCGCCGGTCTTGGACGAAAACGGCAGGATGACGGTATCTTCGGGCAGTTCGGGAATCTCGTCCCCAATTGACGCGAGACGCTGCTGGCGTTCGGTCTTGTTGAGCTTGTCCGCCTTGGTCAGCAGGATAATAAACGGCGTACCCGTTTCGGTCAGGAACTGAATCATCTCTTTATCCTGAGCAGACGGCGGATGACGCATGTCAACCAGCTGGACAACCATTCCGAGCATCCGTTTTTCGTCCTTGAGGTAGCCTTCAATCAGACCCGACCAGCGTTTTTTATCGCTCATGCCGACTTTTGCATAGCCATAACCCGGCAGGTCGACCAGATGCAGCTGTCCATCCAGATTATAGAAATTGATGGTGACCGTCTTGCCGGGTTCGGAACTGACCCTTGCCAGTGCCTTTCGACCCAGCAGCCGGTTAATCAGTGACGATTTTCCGACGTTCGACCGCCCGGAAAAAGCGACTTCCGGCAGACGGGATACGGGAATCTGCTGATGCAGACCGTATGCCGCTTCAAAAGAAACGTTATGATAATTCATCCGTTATCTTCCCTCTCCTTTCCGCTCAGCATTTCACGCCATGCAGCGAAGATTCTGTGGGTGGGATGGTTGTCGGGAGTTCAGGCTTGGGTGTTTCAGGTGCAGGAGCAGTTGTTGTCGGTTCATGACGGATGAGCACCTTGTCGAGAATCTCGTTGATTCTCTTGACGGGCACAAACTGGACATGCTCTTTAACAACAGCATCGACTTCCTCGAGGTCTTTTTTATTATCCTCAGGGATGAACACCATCTTCATACCTCTGCGGTAAGCCGCCATCGACTTTTCACGCAGGCCACCAATCGGAAGTACCCTGCCATGCAGCGTAATTTCACCGGTCATTGCGACGTCACCGCGCACCGGCATTCCAGAAAGTGCCGATACAATACAGGTGGTCATCGTTACACCAGCCGACGGGCCATCTTTCGGGACAGCGCCTTCGGGTGCATGGATATGCAGGTCATTTTTCTTGTAAAATTCAGGGTCGATACCGTACCGGTCGGCAAAACTGCGTACCAGGCTGACCGCAATCTGAGCCGATTCGGTCATAACCTCGCCCAGTGAACCGGTCGTCTGAATCTTACCGGTACCGGGCAGGACGATGGCTTCGATTTCCATCATCTCACCGCCGACCGACGTCCATGCAAGACCATTGACGACACCAACCTGATTTTCTTTAGTCGCGGCAAGGTCTGCGTACCGCGGGATACCCAGCAGCGAAGCAATATTTTTCGGAGTGACCGAAACTGCTTCCGCTTCACCAGATACGATGCTCTTTGCCGCTTTACGGCAGAGTGCTGCAAGCTGGCGTTCCAGCTGACGGACACCGGCTTCACGGGTATAACCGTCAATCAATTCATACAAAGCAGCCTTGTTGATTTTGAGCTGAGTAGAAGACAGGCCGTGTTTTTTCAGCTGTTTCGGCAGCAGGTGTTTGCGTGCGATATGCCATTTTTCCTCACGGGTATAGCTGCTCATTTCGATAAGTTCCATACGGTCGAGCAGCGGCTGAGGAATCATGCCGGTATCGTTTGCAGTGGTAATAAACAGAACGTCCGACAGATCGAACGGGACTTCCAGATAATGGTCACGGAAGTTTGCGTTCTGTTCCGGGTCGAGCACTTCCAGCATAGCGGAACTGGGGTCGCCCTTATAATCAGCGCTCATCTTGTCGATTTCGTCCAGCAGGATAAGCGGGTTACGGGTACCGGCCTGACGGATTGCGTCAATAATCCGGCCGGGCATCGAACCAAGGTAGGTTTTACGATGGCCGCGGATTTCTGCTTCATCCTTAACGCCGCCCAGCGAAATACGCACATATTTGCGTCCTAAAGCTTCGGCGACTGAACGTGCAATTGAAGTCTTGCCGACGCCGGGAGGACCGGACAGGCAAAGAATCTGACCTTTGATATCGGGTGCCATCTGACGGACGGCAATCGACTCAAGGATACGTTTTTTGACCTTTTCCATGCCGTAATGGTCGCGGTTGAGCACCTTTTCAGCACGGTTAATGTCATTGTGTTCCTCACTCACCTTATCCCAGGGCAGTTCGGTCACCGTCTCAAGGTATGTACGGATGACCTGACCTTCCTGTGACTGCGGCGGTGTACGGTAAAGCCGTTCGCACTCACGCAGCAGCTTTTCACGGGCAGAATCGGTGATATGCTGGATATTCTGAATCGTTTCGGTGAAGAACATCGAGTCTTCCATCGGAGAATCGCCTTCGCCGAGTTCTTCGGAAATCACCCGCATCTGTTCGCGGAGAAAATAATCGCGCTGGTTTTTATCCATCGATTCCTTGACCTGGTCATAAATTTCTTTTTCCCAGCCCATGACCGAAATCTCACGGTTGACGATGCCGACCAGCATCCCGACGCGGGTTGCAAGGTCGGGTTCTTCCAGCAGCGCCTGTTTATCCTCGACCTGCAAAAACAGGCTCTGGACAATTTTGTTATACATGCCCTTGACCGTCTTCTGAGAGAGGACGGCGGTGACAATCTCGTCGGGCATTTTGGGAACCATTTCGGCGTAATCGTCAAAGCAGTGAACCAGTGCGCGGATCATGCCTTCCTGTTTTTCTTCGGAAGCGTCGAGTTCATCGTTGTCATAAATCCGGCGAACCTGGGCAGTATAAAAATCACCGGACAAATCATACGACACGGCCTCAGCCTTATAAAGACCCTCGACCATAATCCGGACGGAATCTTTGCCGTTATTCAGCAGCTGGACGATTCGTGCGACAACGCCGACGGTATAAATATCATCATTCTGGGGTTTTTCGACGGTGAAGTCTTTCTGTGCAGCCAGGAAAATACGTTTATCCTGGCTCATGGCCTCCCGGATTGCGTGAATCGACTGTTCCCGGCCGACGTCGAAGTGCAGCGTCATTGACGGGAACATGACAATTCCACGCATGGCAAGTGCCGGCAGGATTGTCATCTGTTCTCTTCCTTCGTTCTCCATAATATTTCCTTTCTCTGTCTATATACAGGGAATACCCAATTTACAAGCCAACTGATATATAAAACAGTCCGTATTTCAAAGCTGCGTCAGCTGCGGACTATTCAGTAATCATTATACTAGATTCTGTAAGAAATTGCAACTGGCAGTTCCACCCGCTTTTGACAGTTTTCGGCGATTTTTGAAGGGTTAAGCGTACTGCCGTGCATTCCCGAAGGTATATATATACAGAGACAGGCCCTGTCTCATTTTTTCCCAGTTTGGCATACACTGCAAATACGAGGAAATTACGGGCATGATAATCTCACCTGACAACAATCGCAGGAACCGGATTACGGCAAAGTGCGGCCACGGCTGCTACAAAACTGCTTTGCCGAAGCTGACGGTCGTGGCCGCGGCACTGCTCCTGTTTCCATATATGAAAGAGGCGTCCTCAGCCGGGGACGCCTCTTTCATATTCAATTGTTGGATTTATTGTTTTCAAAAATTGGCCCATTCTCTTTTTCAAACTCTTTGATACAATCCCGAATTAAAACCAGTATCTGACTGTTTGCAGATCGTCCCTCATAATCTGCTACATAATGCAGTTTATTCAGCATTTCCTCGTCAATACGAATAGATAAACTCTTTATAGCCATAAAACAACCACCTTTTAAGTCGAATTTATATTTATTTTGCATCTATTATTTTGCTCTAACTTTGTGGTATAATGTATATCATAAACGCAAAATAAGCCTAAAATATGTTTATGGAGGTCGTTTTATGAAAGTTGCTGTCATTGGTTCAAGAGGTATCACCGTCGATAACCTCGAAGATTATCTCCCCGAAGACGTGGCCGAAATCGTTACCGGCGGCGCTAAAGGCGTCGATACCTGCGCTGAAGAATACGCCCTTGCCCATAATATCAAACTGACAAAGTTCCTGCCTGAATACTCCAAATACCGCAAGTCCGCTCCTCTTAAACGGAATATTCAGATTATCGAATACTCTGACCTCGTACTCGCTTTCTGGGACGGCTCTTCCCGTGGGACAAAGTATGTAATCGATAACTGCGACAAGCTGAATACCCCTGTGCGCGTCTTCACCATTGAGAAAAAAGACGAAGAATAATACATCTGTACACAAAAAGGCGTCCCCATCGCTGGAGGCGCCTTTGCAGCATCTTCAAATATTCGATAGTATAACCGTTAATTTATCAGGCCAGTGCCGCCCCAAGTTTACGGCAGTTTTCCAGACCATCATCGTCCGGCGTTTCATTGCAGATGACGCTTTCACAGGCAAGCTCGGCACCTGCTCCGTGACAGGTTTCCTCCCAGTTGCGCATCCACTCGCCGTCACCCCAGCCGTATGACCCGAACAACGCGATTTTCTTGCCATTCAGTGCACTTTCACACCCGGCAAACATCGGTTCAAATTCGCTTTCTTCCAGTACTTCCGCACCCATCGCCGGGCACCCAAACGCCACCGCGTCAAAATCGCCCATCATGCCGCCGTCAAACTCGCCGCAGGTCAGGAGTGATACTTCCGCACCAGCCGTGCGTGCACCCTCAGCGACTGCCTCAGCCATCATCTTGGTGTTGCCGGTTCCGCTCCAGTAAACGACCGCTACTTTGCTCATAATGAATCCGCCTTTCGTTTGATCTCCATCTGGTTACCTATTGCTAACTTATCGGTAAAAAAAATAACAAGTCCCCCATCATCCGCAACTAGAATTATATCCGATCTTCATGCCGCGGATGCCCATTGGTGGTCAGCAATCGCCCCAAGTTCCCAGTCATGCCGCCAGATGTTCCCGGCACAGCGTTCACTCATAAGCTCAGGTACCTGTCAGCCGTCAGTCATTGATCGCCTGTTATCTTATTTCTCTGTCGGATAAGGCAGTAAATGGCTGGTTTTGTTTTTTGCAGTTACCTATTGCTAACTGCAAATATCATACCGCTATATCCGCTTTTTGTCAAGGGATTTGTTCTGATTTGTGGGTGATTTCGGGATTTTTGGTAGATTGGTCAGTTATAGTTAGTGATAACTAACTGTCGCTTGTTCTATTTGCATAATTTAAAAACCGCCCGGTTCTATTCCGGACGGCTTGATTCATTGGTAATTGTTTGATGCAGGCAAAAAGTTTGCGTATATTTAGCCGAAAAATGCACACCAGCTACCCGGCGCGTTCGCTCAAGTTGTTTTACTCACGGCCGAGCGGATTGCGAAGCAGGAGCGACCGTCGCGAAACAGGCAGCACGGGCTCCGTGCCGTGTTCGCTCGGGTTGGTTCTTTTGCAATCGAGGCGGTCGGAACGCCGCCGATCATCGCGAACAAGTCCGCCCGGACACCGGGCACCTTGAAAGTTTGGGGCGGATATGCTATACTGTCCATATCCGCATTTGTACGGATGATTCAAGCTGAATGAGAAAGGAACGAGTAAATTTATGAAAATCAGAAAGATTCTTGCAGCAGCTCTTTGTGTGGTTGCAGCGGTATTCTGCTTTGCCAGCTGTGGTGACAGCAAGGGTATCGGCATCCATCATGCTGAGATTACCGTCAAGGATATGGGCGTGATTGCCGTTGAGCTGGATGGCGATACCGCTCCGATTTCCGTCCAGAACTTTATGGACCTCGCAAATGAAGGCTTTTATGACGGCCTGACCTTCCATCGTATTATCGATGGCTTTATGATTCAGGGCGGCGACCCCAACCATGACGGCACCGGCGGAAGTGAAAAGACAATTAAGGGCGAGTTCTCGGCAAACGGCGTGGAAAATAATATCACCCATACCCGCGGCACCATTTCGATGGCACGCAGCAGCGATATGGACAGCGCATCTTCCCAGTTCTTTATTGTCCAGACCGATTCGACTTATCTGGATGGACAGTATGCCGGTTTTGGCCATGTCACCTCTGGTATGGAAATCGTCGACCAGATCTGCAAGGAAGCAGTTGTCACCGATAACAATGGCAGCGTAGAT
>DVLW01000177.1 GCA_018715285.1 Candidatus Faecivivens stercoripullorum
GATGCAGCTTTCAATCAAGGAGAGCTTTTACAAGGTCTGCACTGAACACGGTTTCCTGTTCCCGCAGACGACTACCTGCACTGCGGAAAATTATAAGGATATTACCCTTCCGTTTGATTTCCCCTGCATTATCAAGCCGTCTAACTCGGTTGCTTACTGGAACTGCACCTTCCCGCACAAGAAAAAGGTCTTCCTTGCTAATAATAAGGAAGAATTCGATGCAATCCTCGACGCAATCTATGGCTCCAGCTATCAGGATCACCTGATTTTGCAGGAGTATATCCCCGGTGAGGATGCTCAGATGCGGGTTATGAACTGCTACTGCGGCAAGGATGGCAAGGTAAAACTGATTGCTCTCGGTCATGCGCTGCTGGAAGAACATTCTCCCGAAGGTATCGGCAGTTATGCTGCAATTATCAATACCGTCGACCGCGAACTGTCCGCTCAGATGAAGGAATTCCTGGAGGATATCGGGTACAAGGGATTTGCGAACTTTGATATGAAGCTCGACCCCAGAGATGGTAAGTACAAGCTGTTTGAAATGAACCTGCGTCAGGGTCGTTCCAGCTTCTTTGTCACCGCTGCCGGATATAACCTCGCAACCTTCCTGGTCAACGACCTGATTCTCAACCAGCCGATGGGATGCGTTATCGCTGAAGAACAGGCGCTGTGGAGCATCATCCCCAAAAAGATTATCTTTAAGTATGTCAAGGACGCTGAGCTGAAAGAACAGGCTAAAGAACTGATCCGCGATCATCTGTTTGTCCACTCTTTCCATTATGAACCGGATATGAGCCTGAAACGGAGAATCTATTTTCTCAAAAACCAGCTCAACTACGTCAAAAAATATAAAAAATACTTCGGTAATAAAGGACTGCACGAATGAGCAAACTCTTTTCTGATACACCTGAGGTGCTGGGAATTATCGGCGGGATGGGTCCGATGGCGTCGGCTTATTTCCAGCGGCTGGTCGTCTCGATGACCGACGCGGAACTGGATCAGCAGCATCTCCCGACCGTCCTGCTCAATGTCCCGACAATCCCCGACCGTACCGCTTTTTTGCTGGGTAAATCGGATCAGAGCCCGGTGCCGGTACTGCGTGAAGCGGTTAAGGCATTGGAAATGGTCGGCGCTACTCGGTTTGTGGTGACATGCGTCACCTCTCACTGCTTCTACGATCAGGTTGTGAATAAGGATGATATCCCGTGGATTCATGCCGTTCGGGAAACTGCCGCACTGCTGAAAGAATCGGGTATCAAAAAAGCCGGTATCCTCGCAACCAGCGGCACTGTTCAGACCGGCCTGTTTCAGGCGGAACTGGAAAAAGCTGGTATTGCCTGGGAAATCCCGGATGAGGATGGCCAGCAGTCGGTTATGCACCTGATTTATAACAATGTCAAGGCCGGTAAGCCGGTTGAAATGCAGCGGTTTGACCGGGTGGTGGACAGTATGAAAGCAGCCGGATGCGAAGTCTGCATCCTCGGGTGCACCGAACTGTCACTGATTAAGAGAGATTATCCGGTATCAGGCTGCGTTGACGTGCTGGAAGTGCTGGCAAGAGCTGCTGTCCTCCAGTGTGGAAAAAAACTCCGGCCGGAATTTCAGAGCCTGATACAAAGAGATTAACAGATTATTAAGGGGGAAGTGCAAATGTGTGGATTTGCAGGATTTTCTGTAAATGGCCTGCCTGATGCCGACAAGGTTATTGACGCTATGGGCAACCGTATTACCCACCGCGGTCCCGATCAGGCCGCAAGCTATGTCGATGAGGATATCGCCCTCGGTTTCAGAAGGCTTGCCATTATCGACCTGTCCGGCGGCAGCCAGCCGATTTTTAACGAAGACAAATCGATGGTGCTGGTGTTCAACGGCGAAATCTATAACTACCAGTCGATTCGTGCTGAACTGATTGAAAAAGGCCATGTTTTTACTACTGAAACCGACTCGGAAGTGCTGCTGCATGGATATGAGGAGTTCGGCGGCAGAGGTTTGCTGGACAAGCTGCGCGGTATGTACGCTTTTGTCATCTGGGACAAAAAAGAGAAAAAACTGTTCGGTGCCAGAGACATTTTTGGTATTAAGCCGTTTTATTACTACAGAAAGGGCGATACCTTCCTCTTTGGCAGCGAAATCAAGTCTTTCCTCGAACACCCGCGCTTTGAAAAAGAACTGAACGAAGAACGTCTCCCCGACTGGCTCTGTTATGAGTACGTGCCGGACAACGAAACGATGTTCAAGAATGTCTATAAGCTGCCTTCCGGCTGCTGCTTCACCTGGCAGAACGGTGAAATGAAGGTCGAACGGTACTATGAGGTCACCTACAAAATCGACGAGAGCAAGTCTCTTGAAGAATGGGAAGACCTGATTGCCAAGACCTTTACTGAATCGGTTCAGGCACACCAGATCGCTGACGTTGAGGTCGGATGCTTCCTTTCAAGTGGTATCGACTCGTCCTATGTCGTGCAGGAGGTTTCCAAGTGCACCAAGGACATCAAGACCTTCACCGTTGGATACGAAGAAGAAAAATATTCTGAACTCTCCTACGCACAGGATTTCTCCAAAGTCGTCGGCGTTCAGAATATCAGCAACAAGATCAATGCCGATGATTATTTCGGAATGGCGTCCAAAATCCAGTATTATATGGATGAACCCCTTCCCAACCCTTCGGAAATTCCGCTGTACTTCCTCGCTCAGAATGCGGCAAAGTATGTCAAGGTTGTTCTGTCGGGTGAAGGCGCTGACGAACTTTTCGGCGGCTATCCGATGTACCTTGCGGGCGGTCATTTCCAGCGGTATTCCCGCATCCCTCGTCAGCTGAGAAAAGCAGCTGCCGGTGTGGTGAAGCATATGCCTGACTTTAAGGGAAAACAGTTTATCCTCCGCGGTGCAATGGAACCTTATCAGCGGTTTATGCGGGCAAACTATAACTTTACCTATGAAAATCGCGATCAGGTTCTCAAGAAAAAATACCACGCCAAGGACCCGACCGATTATGCACGTCCGCTGTTTGAACGGATGAAAGGGTTCGATGAACCGACGACTTTGCAGTACGTCGATATGTACACCTGGATGCTGTATGATATCCTCCAGAAGGCTGACCGGATGAGTATGGCAAACTCCCTGGAACTGCGTGTCCCCTTCCTCGATAAGAAGATGCTGGAACTCGCTGTCCAGATTCCGACTCGCTACCGTGCTTACGATGAGGTCACAAAACGTGCTCTCCGCGGCGCTGCTATCAAACAGATTCCTGAACGTACCGCCAATAAGAAAAAACTTGGCTTCCCTGTTCCCCTCAGTGACTGGCTCCGGCAGGATAAGT
>DVLW01000178.1 GCA_018715285.1 Candidatus Faecivivens stercoripullorum
TTGAAAAATGCGGTTTTCAGGACTATTCCAACTTCTACCGTGCCTTTAAAGCAGAATACGGCATATCTCCACGGCAGTTTGCCGGTTCGGAGATTGAAAATATTACCAAAAATCAGACAGCTTCCCAAAAATCACAAACTGACTTTTGAGAAGCTGTCCTGCCAAATACTATCAAACAATCATCGTGCTGTTATTATTTTCCCAGCGTTCCACGTAAAAAGCGATCTACTTTTTCCAGTAACTCATCTGTCCAGAAAAAGATTCCATGGTCGGCACCGCGAACCTTGTAAAACTCGACCACCTGATCGCATTCCTGCAATTTTTTTACCATCAGCACGCTCTGGTCAAACGGAACCATCGCATCCGAATCACCATGTGCAATAAACATCGGCGGCAGTTTTCTGTCCGGACTGACATAATTGATAGGGTTACCCGGCTGAGCAATCTCCGGATGTTCGGCTACACATCCGCCAAAGAGAATGTCTTCCGGGATATTGGATTTATCTGCCAGGAAAATCGGGTTTCGAGGTTTATTATTGATCTGTGCGGCATCAGTCGGACCATAAAAATCTACAACAGCCGATACCGCATCTGAAAATTCACGGTTATCCTCTGTTTTGAACTCTTCGAGATCCCCGGTTACACCGACCATCAGTGCAGCATGTCCGCCGGACGAGTCACCCCAGACAGCCACTTCATCAGGGTCAATACAGTACTTTTCCGCATTGGCACGCAAAAAACGGATTGCCGACTTTACATCCTGCAAAAATGCCGGAAATCCAGCCACTTTCGAGGCACGATGTTTGACACTGGCGACTGCATATCCCTTTTTGGCAATTTCCGCCAGCGTCGGCAGCGCACGATAAACATCCTGTTCACCCCAGGCAGCGCCCTGAACGTATACAACCAAGGGTATCTGTCTGGAACAGGGGCTGTCCGGAAAAAGATTGTATGGAAGCAGCAGCTGTAAACAAAGCGGCTGCCCATCCCGGCGCACATACTCGATATCCGGAAAATAATTGACCCTTGCGCGGTCACTCAAATCTGCCATAACCGTCTGCATTCCAGGAAGATAGGCATTGTCAGCTGGAACAACCCTTTCAAATTTTTTCAATGGTTATACCTCCTTTGAGATTATCATGATAAATGTTTCTATTCAACTAAAAGTATATCATTTTGTTTAATGAAATGCAACTTTATGACAAAATAAAAGCACTGTTTCATTCGAAAACAGTGCTTTTATTTTTCATATTATCGGGAAACCGTATCTTTTACAGAGATTCCGTTTTCATCAATCAGCCGGTCAGGAAATGCCAGCTGATAACAGTACCGGATAATTTCTTTTCGTTTTACGATACCGATAAACATATTCCGGTCATCCACTACCGGAACAAAGTTCTGACTCATTGCCGATACCACAAGATCTTCAATCGATGTGTTGATACGCACAGCGGTTGCATGAGTCCGGCGATGGATTTCACTGAGCGGCTGTTCTTCTGTCTGCCGCAGATTTTGAAAATTATGATTTTTAATATCCCACAGCAGATCGCCTTCGGTAATAACCCCAACGTATTCCCCTTCACGGGTAATCACCGGGATTGCGGAATACTGATGGTATTCCATCTTCTCCAGCGCCTGCCTCAACGAAAAATCATCATACAGATATGCCACTTCGCTTTTGGGCGTCAGAAAATGCAGGATATTCACTAATGACCACTCCTTGGATCTGTCGTTGCTCTATAATCATTATATCATACAAACAGGGGTCATCATGTCAATTTTTTGTGAATTTCTCTTTTAATTTCCATTGCCCAGCGTCCAACCTGCTCAAAATATTGATTATTGTGCATCATCATTGCCGCCATCCAGCGAGGCAACCAGAGAAGGGAATATAGCAATACTGCGCTTTAAGATTCCCTGCATATAAGCAATCACAATTCCATAATTGGTAATCGGAACGCCCTGATCTATCGCACATTTCATCCGGTAGCGTACTTCCCTTTCACCCAGCATACATCCGCCGCAGTGGATAACCAGCGCATACGGCGAAAGGTCTTCCGGGAACTCGGTTCCCGAACAGGTATCAATCTTCAGCTCAACACCAGTATATTTCCGCAGCCAGTTCGGAATTTTAACGGTACCAATGTCATTGCACTGACGGTGATGGGTACAGCCTTCGGCAATCAAGATTCTATCGCCATCTTTCAGCTGCTCAACCGCTGCAACACCTTTTACTGCCGTTTCCAGCAATCCTTTATACCGTGCCATCAGGATGGAAAAAGAGGTGAGCGGGATATTCTCAGGCGTTTCAGCCGAAACCTTTGCAAATACCTGGCTGTCGGTAATGACCATCGATGGCTTTTTGCCGAGCGATGCAAGGGTATCCGCCAATCCGTTTTCCTTAACGACAATTGCCGTCGCATCGGTATCCAGAATATCCCGGATGGTCTGCTGCTGAGGCAGAATCAGGCGTCCTTTCGGAGCTGCCTTGTCAATCGGCGTAACCAGCAGGACAAAATCACCCGGGTGAATCAGATCCCCAACCAGTTTCTGCTTAGGCTGGTCGGTCACCGAAAGGCCGGCAATCCGTTCTTTCAGTTCATAAATACCCGCACCGGTCAGAGCACTGACCCAGACTTCCTGCGGTTTTGCCTCTGCCGGAGCTGCTATTACATCCGACTTATTCATTACGATTAAATACGGAATTTCCTTTTCTGTAAACAGATCTATCAACTGCTGCTCACAGCTGCCAATTCCTTCCGAGGCATCTACCACCAGTACCGCAACATCAGTTTTATTCAGTACCTGCCGGGTCTTTTTGATACGAAGCTGTCCCAGCTCTCCTTCATCGTCAAAACCGGGTGTGTCAATAATCATGACCGGCCCCATTGGCAGCAGTTCCATTGTTTTATACACCGGGTCGGTGGTTGTACCCTTGGTATCGGATACAACCGCCAGTTCCTGACCGGTTACCGCATTGACCACACTGGATTTGCCGGCATTGCGCCGTCCGAAAAATCCGATATGTACCCGTTCGCCTGCCGGAGTTGAATTCATTCCCATATTTATTTACCTCCTGTTTTCAATTATCCCCATCATTATTCTTCTTTATCTGTCAGTCAAAATATACCTCACCGGCAGCAGTGACCGGTGTAAAGATCGATTCTGCCTGTTCTTCGGTCAGCTCGACGCCGAAAACGGTATCATAATAATCAATCGTCTTTTCGGTTACGTCAATATCTTCAAACAGTTCCGGGTAGACCGTCTTTGCCAGCCAGTAAAGGGTGATCGGCGTATCTACACCGGGCGTATAGCTGCGATACATGCCCAGCGGCATTTTATAGACCTGTCCGAGTTTGATTGCGTCAATCTCGCTCCAGTCGTAGCTGCCGATGGTGTTATTGAACAGGTCATCCGGAGATGCCTGGTTGAAGTTGGTAATCAGGATGGTATCCGGATTCCAGCCGTAAATCTGCTCCATGCTGACCTGGTTTGCATTATCGGTGGTCAGCTCCTGTGCAACGTTGACCGCACCAATTGCGTCTGCCCACCACTGACCAAAGAAGTTCTGGCCGGAAGTCGCAATCGTCGTATCTGTGTACTGGAAAAGGAAGAAGACACGTGCGCGCTCTTCGTCGGTCATATCCGCGACACGCTGCTGAATTTCATCGTAGACCTCGTTGCTGTAGTCGCTGACCAGCTGGGTTTTATCGTTTTCAGGGAACATTTCACTGATGAGGGAAATCCAGTTGTCCAGCGTTTCAATCGCGTTATACTCCCACTTGTTGACCGAGATTGCAACGCCGGGAATACCTGCATTTTGAAGCTGTTCGCCGATTTCCGGGTTGGATGCACCATAGAATACAACATCCGGGTCAAGTTTAATCAGTTCCTCGACATTGATAGTGGTACCATCGGTAAATCCGGTCTCTGCATTCAGAATTTCCGGATACAGTTCACTGAGCAGGCTGTTCTGCGCCGCAGTCATACTGGCAGGTGCCATACCGACAATCTTCTCGGCAGAATCAAAAAATACCGACAGCACCGAAGGCAGCGGATAGATATCCGCAACCGCAATCCGCTCGATGTCGTAAGGAACTTCAACCTCATTTCCTGCGTGGTCAACAATGGTATGATATTCACTCTGTGTTTCTTCCGATGCCGAAGAAACCTCTTCAGAAGCAGTTTCTTCCGTTTCAGAAGACGAAGAACTCTTAGACGCAGCAGAAGAACTGCTTTCGGTTTGGGAAGAGGTGGAAACCGTATTTCCACAACCTGCCGCAGCCAGTACAAAGATCATTGCATAGATAAAACTCAGACTCTTTTTCATGATATTTCGTTCCTTTCACTGCCGTTCAGCCAACAGATAACTTTATTATTTATCCCAGAATTTCGCTTTTCAGCCGGTCAAAATCGATCAGCAGGTTAATATCTTCCCGACGGTACAACCGTCCGGAAAATGCTTCGTGAGGCAGCCGGACAAACCGTTTATTTCTGCAAACCGGCAGATAAAGAGGATCGGCAACTACTGTTTCAGCACCGGCAAGTGCTTTCGTCAGTTCGTCCTCATCCAGTGCCCGAATCATTCCCGGATGGTCTTCACAGCAGACCGGACAGATGACCCGGATATCCTGCGCACCTTCTCTTTTCAGTGCAGCCGCCAGCGACAGGCTGGTAACACTTTCCCCAATCAGGACGGTTTTCCCATCCGGACAGGACGGTTCACACAGATCACGACAGGTCTTATCCTCTGCCGACTGATGCAGCGCAGAGAATATCTCAGCAGTAAACTTCTCACCAACCGGTGCACCGATCACGTAAGGTGTACCGTAAAGCGCATACAGCTTTTTAGCCGCGGCAAGTCCGCTCCACGATACCACCAGATTGACCTCAGCCGCCGCACTTTTCCGGATGTCTTCCAGTGAGCACCCCATTGCCCAGGTCGAGATGACTGTAAATCCATCTGCCTGCAACCGGCTGACCAGTTTCCTGTCATAGCCGCAGACCGCAAAGTCCAGCGGCGTCAAACCGAGGATATTGACGCTGCCCGGAACAAACTCCTGCGGCTCAGTCATTCTTTCGGCAAACGCCTCAAACGCCATCGAAATCCCGCTCAGATAATCATGCATTCCATTGGTTGCAAAGCCGAAAGTAGGAATACCGGTCTTTTTTTCAATCACGGCAGCAACTGCCTTATAGTCAGTCCCTATCATCATCGGAATCGGCGTTCCTGCAAGCGCGATAAACTTTGGAAAGAGTTCCTTTGCTGCCTGAACAATATCACCGATCAGTTTTTCATCGTCACCCATCACCGCTTCCATTTCGGAAAGCCCGGAGATATAGACCATCGAATCGATATCATACCAGCGCGGTTCGTCATGGGTATTATAGGTTGAATTACAGCCGGACGCATCGTGCATGATAGTCATGCCGCCGAGCTCATAAAGGGCAGACGCGACACCAAAAACATCGGCTGAATAGGTTGAAATAAAGCTGGCTGTCTGTTTCATAAGCAGCATCCTCCCCCGAATCCCTTGATCTGAATCAGTCTGCGGGCATCTTTAGGATATCGATATGCATCCTCCATCTCACCGGCAAGCCGGATAATGCCGTCAAATCCATACAAACCGCCGCATTCGACGATATTGACAAAATTATCACTGCCGGTAAAGTAGGCTGCCTTCTGACCAAGCGCCAGAAAATGCTCGCCATGACCGCCTGTCTCGGTTCCATGCAGAAAACGCATTTTCACCTCAACGGTGGCATACAGCATCAGATCAGGAGCCTCTTTTTGCAGCGCCTCGAAGTCTGCCTTTTCTTCACCGATGCTGTCGAGATAGACACGCTTAACGTTAAATCCTTTTCTGAGGAGCATCCGTGCCAGACTGAGCGGACGGTAACAAAGGGTATAGTCTATTGCAACCGGCGTATCACCGATAACCTCTTTTGCCTTATCCAGAGCCGCTTCACAGGCTGCAATCCGGTCGGAAAAATCTTTCCGCGACAGATGCAATGTATCACAAAGGGTATTCAGCCCGTCCACAATTTCATCGTAATCATACGACAACGGCAGATACAGCCATTTTTGTCCCAGTCTTCTTTCCAGCGCAGAAGCCGAAGCCTTTGCCGCCGGATTATAGACAATATTCAAAGAAGCGGTCGCCATCTGCTGGTACTGCTGATAATCCTTGCAGTGCTGGATTTCACGCAGGGTATAGCCGCCATCCTGAATAATGGTCACCAGTTCACTGGTCGGCAAGGTTGCAAAGTCGTTGCCGATGATGTTGACGCTATGCTCATCCAGCGGCTGTTTTTTCAGCAAGCTGTACAGCTGTCGGCGCATCAGCTGGTCAGGTGTCAGTCCGCTTTTGCGCATAATCGGGTTCATATAGCAGTCGGTAAAATCGACGTCCGGGTACTTTTCCCGCAGACGGCGATAGACCAGTTTCAGATCACATCCGGTAAAATGGTGGATACAGCTGGTATAGAGCAGCACTGCCGGCGGACGTTTGGGGAGTTTGGAGAGGATATCTCCGACGCCATCGATAATCAGCTGTTCCATATCACCGTCTAGCAGATTATTTTCCCGCACTGCAATTGTCGAAAAGCGGTCGGAAGTCCCCTGTTCTGCTGCAGTCAGGACAACACCGCGCAGACAGCTTGCCGCACAGACAAAGATTTCATGACCTTCCGGCAGCAGCATACCGGTATGTACAATGTTCCAGGTGCCGCGCGCCGGAGCTGAGTATTCCAAGCCGGAACGGAAAGGCGCCGGGTAACTGGCATCGGCAATCCGTACCGAAGCACAGCTTTCATCCATCTTTTCAATCCGCTTGAGCATCCGCCTCATCCTTTCCTTTTACCGCCTGCAATACCGCTTTTGCAAGGATACGGTACTGTGCAGCCATATCACTATCCGGGAATGCTTCGATGACTGTCTTCCCCATCTCCTCAGCCTGCTGAACCAGGTCGCTTCGGTCAAGAGTTCCGACAATCGAGGAATGGAACTCTTCTGCAAATTCCGCGACCTTTTTGTCTTCATCCCGTACATTTTTACGATTGAGGATAATACCACCGAGGTTTGCGTACCCACGGTCACGGAAGTTCTCAATCGCCATCGCGATATTGGCAGCGGCATAGATTGCCATATTTTCACCCGAAGTGATGACAAAAACACTGTCGGCATATCCATCCCGCATCGGTGCAGAAAATCCGCCGCAAACAACGTCGCCCAGTACGTCATAAATAATGACATCCGGACGGTATACTTCATACGCACCCATCTCTTCCAGTTTTTCCAGAGCGGTAATGATGCCGCGTCCTGCACATCCGCTTCCCGGCGTCGGACCGCCCGCTTCGACACAGGCAACACCGCCATATCCTTTGGTCACCATTTCGTCGAGCGTCAGCTGTCCGGGTTTCTGACGAACCAGTTCCAGTACTGTCTTAATCCGTTTACCGCCATGCAGGCAGCTGGTCGAATCCGCTTTCGGGTCACATCCGATCTGCATCACACGCAATCCTTCATCTGCCAGCGCCGCTGAAATATTGGAAACGGTCGTAGATTTTCCGATACCGCCTTTTCCGTATACCGCAATCTTAATCATATTTCTTTCCCCTTTTTTCATCGATTAAACTGCCATTTATCCCTGCATCCGTGGAGAATCTCCACGCCCGGAAACTACCTGATAACCGATTGCTTCCATCTGGGCTGCCAGCCGTGCCATTCCATCGGCAGCGGAATCGGCAGTACCGACCTTATTATCATACAGCATGTATTTTTTTCGCACCGACAGCGGCGAAAGGTTGGGCATGATGACATTACATCCGGCCAGCACACCTTCCTGACGTCCGTCTCCGCGCACAGTTCCCAGCGCAGTTGTCGCTGGAAGCAGTACCTCCGGTATCATAATCCGGCAGAGACTGAGCATCATCAGGGTGGTTTCAACGCTTCCGGCCTCAAAATCCCGGAAAGGTGTCTGGCTATGCGGGATAAACGGCCCAATACCGATCATATGCGGCCTGAATTTGCCCATAAACAGCATATCTTCTGCGAGGTCTTCCGCCGTCTGATAGGGCGAACCGACCATACATCCGCACCCGACCTGATATCCAATCTCCCGCAGATCATTTAAGCAGCGCATCCGGTTTGCAAGCGTCTGGACTGCCGGATGAAGCTTGGCATAATGTACCGGTGAAGCTGTTTCATGCCGAAGCAGATACCGTCTTGCACCAGCATCATACAGCCGCTGATACGATTCCCGGCTGCGTTCCCCAATCGACAGGGTAACGACACAATCGGGATAACGCTCTTTGATAGCGCGGACAATCTCTTCCATCCGTTCATCGGTAAACCAGCCGTCCTCTCCGCCCTGTAAAACAAAGGTACGGTATCCGTTTTCATACCCTTCCTGGCAGCACTCGAGGATATCTTCCAGTGTCAGCCGGTAACGAGAGACTGCATCATTTGACCGCCGGATACCACAGTAATAGCAGTCATTTTTGCAGATATTGGTAAACTCAATAATACCGCGGAAATAGATGGTCTTTCCGAAAATTCCCGTCGAGATTTTTCTCGCCTTTTCTGCGGCATACTCTCTATCTTCTGTTGTAAAGGTGGAAAGCAGCTGCACCCAGTCTTCCTTTGGAAGTTGTTTCTCGATTTCCAGCCGGTCAATCCGTTCACGATTGGTCATTTTCAGCAGCCTCCTCTCCTTCTTTTGCAAACACCGTCTTGACGCTCACACCGGGCAGTAACCCAAGTGCGTCTCCAACTGCGTGAATCTCCGATTCTGTGCCATCCAGCGCAACACTGATAAAAAAGACACCGGCCTTTTTATACGGCATTCCCATTCGCCCGATTACCAGCTCGGAATACTGGTGCAAAATCTCATTGATTTTATTTGCCATTTCGTAGTCTCTGGTCAGGATAGTAACTGATGCAATCCGGCGGACATTTCCGTCCGGCTTGGGTTCATCCTGTCCGCCATCCTGTGCGATTCCGACCGGAAGAACACTGCGCAGTACATTTTCCGGCGTCTCGACGTCACCGATGACTGCTCGTACCCCAAAAGCACGGCGAATATTCGCTTCGGTAACCACCTCACGGGTCGGACCAAAAATACTGCTGCCATCTTTGCAAAGCAGGAAACTTTTCCCGGCACGCTGGAGCGCGTGCGCAGGATAATGAGTATTGAACAGACAGATCATTCCTTCTGCTGCCAGACGCGAAAGGGTTTCCAGTACAATCAGCTGATTTTTAAAGTCCAGATTGGATTCCGGTTCATCCAGTACCAGAATCCGCGGTTCGCTTGCCAAAGCCCTCGCAATCAGCACCATCTGCAATTCACCGCCACTGATTTCCGAGCATTTTTTCTCTTTCAGATGCAATATACCCAGCCGCTCCATTACCTGATCGGCCTTATGCACATCACCTGCTCCCGGCTGTGAAAAAACGCCGATTCGGCTGCTGCGTCCAAGCAGCACCATTTCACCGGCTGTATACGCTGCCGAGGCATTTTTGGCCTGCGGGACATAAGCAATTGTCCGCCATAAATCACGCTGTGGAATATTGCGAATATCTTTACCATCTATGGTGCTGCGTCCATCTTTCCAGCGCAAGAATCCCATCATACACCGAAGCATAGTTGTCTTTCCGGCACCATTGGGACCGAGTATTGCGACCAGTTCGCCGTCTGTCGCTTCAAGGGAGACATTTTGCAGCAGCTGTTCCCCTTTTTTATAACCAAAGCAGCCGTTTTCCACTGCAATTTTCACAGCGACCAGCCTCCACTTCTCCGCATCAGAATAATAAAGAACGGTGCACCGATAATC
Source organism: Candidatus Faecivivens stercoripullorum (assembly GCA_018715285.1). GTDB lineage: Bacteria > Bacillota > Clostridia > Oscillospirales > Ruminococcaceae > Faecivivens > Faecivivens stercoripullorum. The sequence goes on from DVLW01000178.1 coordinate 9,835, forward strand.
GCGGTCAGAATCGAAACCGGAATTTCAGCCGCCGACACGCTTCTTGCCAGCGTGTCCACCATAATCATAAATACCGCACCCAAACTGATAGATGCCGGCATCAGCGAAAGGTGGTTGTTACCAAACTTCATCCGGCAGATATGCGGCACCAGCAGTCCGACCCAGCCGACCTGTCCGCACATCGACACACAAGAAGCGGTCATCATCGTCGCGCAGACAATCACCGTTCCACGTAATACCCGGATATTCACGCCGGAAGAACGTGCTTCATCCTCCGACAATGGCAGGAGATTGAGCCGCCAGCGCAGTGCCAGCAATACAATCAGCCCAATCAAAATCGGCGGTGCACCCAATTTAAGGGAGCCGAAATTGGCAGAGTCAAGGCTTCCCATCAGCCAGTATGTAATTGCCGGCAGCTGACTTTCAGTATCAGCGGTATACTTAACCAGCGACACCAACGCCGAAAACAGCGATCCGATCATAATACCTGACAGGACAATTGTATTCAATCCTCTTCCCTTTCCGGCACCAGCCAGCCAGGTGAGCAATACCGCAACGCCGCCAAAAAGCAGTGCACTGCCCTGAATACCAATCAAACCCATCCCGAGCAAAATCCCGAGCGCTGCGCCAAAGCTTGCACCAGATGCAACGCCAAGGGTATCCGGTGTCGCAAGCGGATTGGCAAATAAACTCTGATATGCACATCCGGCACCCGACAAACCGGCACCTACCAATGCTGCCAGCAAAACTCTCGGCAGTCGGATGTTCCACAGTACCATATCATTCTGTGCTGAAACCGCTTCACCGCCTGTCAGCTTAACAATCATCGAAGAAAATATTTCCGGTGGTGAAATCCAAATCCGTCCGATACCCATCGCGACAAATCCGATCACAATCGGCAAAATAATTAATGCAATAAGCCAGGGCAGCGTCAGTTTACCCTGCTGTTTGACTGCCGCCCTCATCTGGACGCCTCATCCGAAAGGATACTGGAATAAGCAGTTTTTGCCTGAACACCGTCCAACCGTCCAACTTTACCGGCAAGGCTACTAATGACATCCTGCGGCGCGTCAATAGCAATTGAAATAATGTTGATACCTTTTTCCCGGTAGGGAATACCCATCCGTCCAATAATATACTGACCATATTCGTGTAAAATCTCGTTGAGCCGGGAAACAGAACCCGGATTTTCTACAATAATACCGATAATTGCCACTCTAGTCTGCATAATAATCCTCACTTTCCGCAGCCGTCCTGTCAACAGGCAAATAAAAAAGGCCGCATCCAAAAGATGCAGCCAAACGGGAAAGCAGGGACAAAAATACCGGCGCAATTTCCACCCGGGAAGGCACAGCCAGGCCCGAAGCGTCAAAAGTCCGTCCAACAACAATCCTAGTATCACCGCATCTTTCATCTCAAAAACATTTTCAATGTCAGAAGCTGGGAACTATTATAGCACATTGAAAAGTATTTTGCAAGTGATACATTCTTTTTGCAGCATTTTCTACAATCAGGGAATGCGCACAAAATAAAAAATCTGTCCGGTACCATGCAAAATACTCTTAATACCGGACAGATAAATGTTGCCATGAAATATTCGATTTACCGCAGACAAACTATCGGGCGGTTATTCTTTACTGCCGCAGTGCCCTTTTCCACCGCACTGTTTGCAGTATGGACAGCCAATACAGGTCTGCCCTTTCTTTTTCGCGCGATACAGGTAAAAGAGAATACCTGCAACGATCACCGCAATAATTCCGATGATAATAATATTTTCAATCATTACGCACCTGTCACATATCCTTTTCCAGAACGGTCAAGGGCATAGTCTGTTTTTACCTTCCGGTTAGCGTTCTGAATCAGTACAACCAGTATTCCAGCGAATACCAGCACTGCTGCAAGACCAGCCAGAGCAGCCGGAACGTTTAATGTTGCCGGTGCAGTAATCAGCGTACCGATTGTATAAACCAGGTAGCCGACCGAGTAACCAACGCCGAGCTGAAGCCCAATACCGCCCCAAATCCATTTGGCACTCTTCATTTCCGAGTTCATCGCACCGATTGCAGCAAAGCAAGGCGGTGTATACAGGTTAAACATCAGATAAGCCAGCGCCGCAACCTTTGTGATCGCCATAATACCAGCAACCTCAGCGCCTGCGCCTTCCATCAGGGCAAGTTCCTCAGTATCAATCAGGTTTTCCAGACCGACAAAGCAGACGGCCAGTGTACCGACAACATTCTCTTTCGCGATAAAACCGGTGACTGCCGCTGCTGCCAGCTGCCAGGAAAGAACACCGACAATCGGTACCAGCAGATAAGCAAACGGACCTGCAATCGAAGCAAGGATAGAAGCGTCAGCTGTCTCTGCGACCTGGAAATTCCAGTCAAAGGTCTGCATAATCTGTACAGCGGTATTGCACAGCAGGATGATGGTTGCAGCTTTTACGATGTATGCCCATCCACGGCTGCACATCGATTTGAACGCACCCAACAGTGAAGGCATCTTATATTCGGGAAGTTCAATGATAAAGAAGGATTTTCTGGATTTGTAACCGACGATTTTGTTGACCAACAGTGCACCGAAGAAAATCAGTGCGATACCCGACAGATACATCACCGTGCTGACCCAGCCTGCATCGTCAAAGAATGCGCCGGCAAAAAGTGCAATAACCGGGATTTTCGCACCGCAGGGCATGAACGGAGCCAGCATGGCAGTTGCGCGGCGTTCCCGTTCATTGCGGATGGTACGGCTAGCCATGATACCGGGAACAGCACAACCAATCGTGATGACAAACGGGATGACCGATTTACCGGAAAGACCGACCTTTTTGAAGATCGGGTCAAGTACGACCGCAACTCTTGACATATAACCGCAGTCTTCCAGAATCGCAATCAGGAAGTACATGACCATGACCAGCGGCAAAAATCCGATAACCGCAATCACACCGCCGATTACACCGTCAACCAGCAATGCCGACAGAATCGGACTTGCATTTTCCAGCAGTCCGCCGACCCATGCCTGGAAAGTTTCCAGCCAGCCAACCATCCAGTCGGCAATCGGTGTTCCCACCCAGACCTGCGAAATCTGGAATACAAAAAACATAACAACTGCAAAAATCGGAATTCCAAGCCATTTATTGGTCAGAACCGCATCGATTTTATCTCCGAAGTTCTTATCTTTCGTCAGAACTTTTCGTGTCTCAACTGCACTGACAATGCCATTTACAAACTCAAACCGTTTACGGTCAGCAGCCTCAACCGCTTTTTTATCGCTCAGGTCGATATCGCCCTGATGATACGGTGCAGCCTGTGCTGTATGGGCAATACTGACCGCCTTTTCAACCACAGTTTTCAACCCTTCGGATGAGGTGGAAATCGTCTCAACAACCGGACAACCCAGCTTTTCACTGAGTGCCTGCGCATCAATTCGTGTCTCCTTTTTTGCGTTGATATCGCTCTTGTTCAGCGCGACAACGACCGGTATGCCAAGTTCCAGAAGCTGGGTTGTAAAAAACAGGCTGCGGCTCAGGTTGGTGGCATCCACAATGTTAATAATAACATCCGGATTTTCCTTTTTGACATAAGAACTGGTGATGCTCTCTTCACTGGTAAAGGGCGACATCGAATAGGCTCCGGGCAGATCAACTGCAATCAGCTGGTCACTGCCAGAAGTGAACGTCTTTTTAATCGGATGTTCTTTCTTTTCGACTGTTACACCTGCCCAGTTGCCGACCTTTTCATTCCGGCCGGTCAGTGCGTTGTACATTGTGGTTTTACCCGAGTTTGGGTTACCTGTCAATGCGATTCTCATGACTTTTGCCTC
>DVLW01000179.1 GCA_018715285.1 Candidatus Faecivivens stercoripullorum
GCAAACTCTCCAGCAAAACACAGGCACATTTTTCACCGCTGCGAAGCAGTTCCAGAATTTGCAGCCGGTTGACGTCACAAAATGCCTTAAATACCCGAGCCTGTGCTGCGTAAGCCTCCATTCTGACGGCCTCCTTTCAAATCTAAAATATTCGATTTGATTACAGTATATACCCAATCTTCAAAAATGTCAACTATTTTTATCAGTCGCTCATCCAATCCACAAATTGGACACCATTTATTTTCCCCGGCTGACATTGGTCGGAGATACTCCGAGGATTTTTTTGTATGCCCTGAAAAAAGCAGAATAATCTCCAAATCCACACCGTTCTGCCGCAATAGACGCGGGAGTCCCCAACCGAATCATTTCATGTGCTGCCGCCACCCGTTTATGAATCAGATAATTGCGGACAGTGGTTCCGGTTGCCTGTTTAAAGAGGCAGTTCAGATGATTTTTGCTCAGGAAAAAACGCTCACTCAAACTTTCCAGTGTAATCGGTTCCCCAAGCGACAGATTCAGAAAGCTGATAATCTGGTCAATTGTTCCGGACTGCTGAGCAACACCCGAGGTATTCCCCAGCCTGTGCATTCGTACAATCTGGGACAGCATTCCTTCCAGACGTATGGACATCAGCTCCTGTTGCTGTTCATTCGGTTCACACTCCAGCATCGAACGAAAATATTCCTCCAGATGAAAAGCATCGACACCTTCAAAATAGATGTCCTGATCGTAAAAAGGCTGCAAAAGCAGCTGCTGACGCGGACCGATAAGTGCGTCTTTTTGAAAATGCAGCGCATACCGTTCATACAGCTGACTGCTTTCCACTCTGACGCCATGAAAGGTTCCGGGTGCCAGCAGCAAAACACTGTGCGGTGTTGGCTGATAACGTTTTCCTTCCACAAGATAGCTTACCTGGCCGCGGATAAAATAATAGACTTCAAAAACAGTATGGCAATGCAGCGCATACTCATCGGTTGCAATATTGGAAAATGAATGAGAAAGATTGGCATATTCTGTCAAAACCTCATTTGCCATACAAAATCATCCTTTCGGTAAGCCTTTGTCATCAGTGTAATATAAAATCGTGATTTTTGCAATATAAAGGTTTATATTTTCAATTGGCATTTATTTCAAAAGCTGTTATACTGAGCCCATCAGTAGATACATAAAAATACTTTTCAGAAAGGATTTTTCATTATGCAAATTGGAGCACAACTCTTTACTCTGCGCACTTATCTGCAAACCGAATCGGATATCCGGCTGAGTCTGGAAAAGGTAGCAAAGATGGGTTATCGCTATGTGCAGGTATCCGGAATGGGACCGATTGATCCCCATCTGCTTCGGGAAATCTGCGATCAGCTTGAGCTTAAAATTGTATTGACCCACAACTCCGCTGAACGGATTCTGTATGATACCGATAAACTGATTGAAGAACATAATATTCTTGGCTGTGATTACATTGGACTGGGAGCAATGCCGGACAAATACCGCAGCAATTTCTGGATTGACCAGTTTGGCAAAGACTTTCTCGAGCCTGCTAAAAAGATGGCAGCAGCCGGCAAACGGTTTATGTACCATAACCATAACTTTGAGTTTGAACGTACCCCTGATGGCCGTTTGCTGATGGAACACCTGCTGGATCAGCTGCCTGCCGAACTGATGGGAATTACACTGGATACTTACTGGGTGCAGGCCGGCGGCGCTGATATTTACCAGTGGCTGGATATTCTCAAAGACCGTATTCCCTGTGTTCATTTGAAGGATATGGCTGTTTCGGGCTGGAACCCAATCATGGCACCTGTTGGCGAAGGCAACCTCAACTTCCCGGCCATTATCAAAAAGCTCCAGGAAATTGGACAAACTGAATACGCACTGGTTGAACAGGATACCTGTCAGGGAAGCCCGTTTGACTGTCTGAAAAAGAGCTATGATTATCTGAAATCCATTGGACTTTAATCATTTTATCATCAGGAATTTTGACTTTACAATCAGAAAAGGAGATACATATGGAATTTATTAAAATGGGTGTCATTGGTGTCGGCAATATGGGTTCCACCCATGCCAAATCCATTGCACAGGGACTGGTTCCCGGTATGCAGCTGGTCGCAATCGCTGACCGTGACGCAAACCGCCGGGAATGGGCAACCAAAAACCTTCCCGACACGATTACCATTTTTGAAGAAGGCGACGACCTGATTGACAGTGGTATCTGTGACGCGGTCATTATCGCAACACCTCATTATCAGCATCCGGTACTGGCCATCAAAGCAATGAAAAAAGGCCTCCATGTCATGTGCGAAAAACCGGCAGGCGTTTATACCAAAGCAGTCCGGGAGATGAACGAAGTTGCTGCTCAGTGTGACGTTACCTTTGCGATGATGTTCAACCAACGCACCAACTGCGTCTTCCGCAAAATGCGTGAACTGGTACAAAGCGGCAAATACGGCCAGATCAAGCGCGTCAACTGGATTATTACCACTTGGTACCGCACCCAGTCTTATTACGATTCCGGTGCATGGCGTGCAACCTGGGCCGGTGAAGGCGGCGGTGTTCTGCTCAACCAGTGCCCGCATAACCTCGACCTGCTGCAATGGATCTGCGGTATGCCCAGCAAGGTCACCGCATTCTGCCATGAAGGCAAATGGCACGATATTGAGGTCGAAGATGACGTAACCGCTTATCTGGAATACCCCAATGGCGCAACCGGCGTATTTATCACCACCACAGGCGACGCGCCCGGCACCAACCGTTTTGAAATCACGATGGACAAAGCAAAGATCATCTGTGATGATTTCAAGCTGTCGGTTTATGAGCTGGAAGTCAGTGAACGGGAATTCTGCTTTACTTCCAAGGAAGGTTTTGCACAGCCTGAGGGAAAATGGATTGAGGTTGAAACGGATGGTCTTAACCCGCAGCATAACGGTGTTCTGGCAGCATTTGCCGGTCATATTCTGCACGGCGAACCGCTGGTTGCAAGAGGCGAAGAAGGTATCAACGGCCTGACACTTTCCAACTGTATGCACCTTTCCAGCTGGCTGGGACAGCCGGTCACCCTGCCGATTGATGAAGATCTTTTCTATGAAAAACTCAGCGAAAAAATTGCAAGCTCCAAAGTCAAAACCGGCGAAAGCGTACATTTTGACACCGAAGGAACCTATTAAATAAATGCTTATCCCTGCGTCTGCAATCTGTTATTGACAGGCGCAGGGTTTATCTGCAAGCAGAGCTTGCCGGTAAAAAGATATTAAAATTCCGGAAAGGATGCAGATTATGTTTAACCAGATTCAGCTGTCGGGATTTTCAGATGAAATTTCCCCTGATTTTGATAAACAGATGCAGGTAATTTCCCAGCTTGGGATGAAATATATTGAGATTCGCGGCGTTGACGGCAAAAATATCACGGAACTGACTCCCGATGAAGTCGCAGTGGTAAAAGAAAAGCTGGATGCAGCTGGTGTGCAGATTTCCTCTGTCGGTTCCCCGATTGGAAAGATTGATATCACCGATGATTTTGCGCCGCATCTGGAAACTTTCAGAAAACTGCTCGAAACCGCCAAAACCCTGAATACCCAATATATCCGGATGTTCAGCTTTTATATGCCCAAAGACGCAAACCCTGCTGATTACCGGGAGGAAGTATTTGCACGGCTTAAAGTGCTCATCCAGGAAGCGGAAAAAGCAGATATTGTACTGCTGCACGAAAACGAAAAGGGTATTTATGGCGATACCGATCTGCGTTGCCTCGATTTAATGGAAAATCTCGGGTGCGACCATTTCAGGGCAGTATTTGACTTTGCAAATTTCATTCAGTGCGGTGTGGAAACAGTACCCGCTTACCAGCGGCTGAAACCGTACATTGACTATATCCATATCAAAGACGCTGTCGCTGAAACCGGTACCGTTGTACCTCCCGGAATGGGTGACGGACATCTGGCGGAAATTCTCGCCGGATTCAAAGCGGACGGATACACCGGTTTTCTGTCCCTTGAACCGCATCTGACCAACTTTACCGGTCTGAGTGGACTGGAAAAAGACGCTGACCACCGTGACACCGTTCTGACCGGTGAACAGGCTTTTACCCTTGCTCACGACTCACTGATTGATATTCTCAAAAAAATCTGAGGAGGAATCCTTATGCTAAAAGCAGCTATCGTCGGCTGCGGTGGAATCGCTGCCGTTCACTCCGCAGTACTGAATGATCTGTCGGACGTGGAACTGATTGCCTGCGCTGATATACGGCCTGAAAGGGCTGCGGCAATGGCTGAAAAGTACCAGCTGCACGCCTATAATTCGCTGGAACAAATGCTGGATAATGAACAGATCGATGTACTGCACATCTGTACGCCCCATTATCTGCATGTTCCGATGGCTGAAGAAGCACACCGCCGTGGTATCCATGTCTTTATGGAAAAACCGCCGGCAATCAGCCGTGAACAACAGCAGGCTCTCTTTGCACTGGAAGACGGCGGTGCACGGGTCGGCGTCTGTTTCCAGAACCGGTATATCGACGCGGCAAAAAAACTCAAATCGATGATTGACAGCGGTGAAACCGGCCGTATTCTTGGAATCCGCGGATTTGTCACTTGGCATCGTGATGAGCCCTATTATACCGAAAGCGGTTGGAGAGGAAAACTCGCGACTGAAGGCGGCGGTGCACTGATTAACCAGTCGATTCATACCCTTGATCTGATGAACTACTTTATGGGCCGTCCGGTTTCAGTGGAAGCAATATGTGTCAACCGTCATCTGAAAGGTATTATTGAAGTCGAAGATACAGTCGATGCCCTGATCGACTATGCAGGTGTTCCGGGGATCTTCTATGCAACGACTGCCTACAGTGTCAATGCTCCGGTGCTGATTGAGATGACCTGCGAAAAGATGACCATCCGGATGGAAGAAACCGAAGTTACCATCCGCCGTCCTGGTCAGCCGGTCGAACGCCTTACCTATACGTCGGAATGCAGCCTCGGAAAAGATTACTGGGGAGCAGGACACTATACCTGTATCTCGGACTTTTATCATTGTCTGGAAGAAAATCTTCCCTTCCAGAATGACCTTGCCAGTGTCCGCAATACCCTCGATCTGATGCTTGCCGTATATGAATCAGCGGCAGACGGCGGAAAACCTGTTAGCCTGTAACCCATGCGATAAAAAATCCCTCTGGAAAAACCAGAGGGATTTTTCGCATATAAACACTCAGCGGCTCATTTCATTGACATAAAAAGTGTAATAAGGCTGCCCGTTTCCTTCCTCGTAAAGGAACAGGTTTGCACTGGACACAAGGCTTCCAGACGGGTCAATCTCACTCAGCAGCCAGATCCATGTTCTGATCAGAGTCGGATTTGCCTGTACCGCTGCGTCAAATTCCTCAAAGGTAGGATAGGTATCATCCGGGAAGGTGGCATACATTGCCATCTCCTCCGATTCAAGGTCACAGTATGGACCGACTTCTTCCCTTGCCATCTCCGACTGCTCCATCAAAAAGTCATACGCCTTTCGGGTATCGATATCCTGCGGCAGATCGA
>DVLW01000180.1 GCA_018715285.1 Candidatus Faecivivens stercoripullorum
TTGACGGTGGTGTTCATGCTTCTGCCCGAATGGGGATGGAAATGGGTACTGTATCTGGTGCCGTATTTTGTGATCGGGTATGATATCCTGTTAAAGGCGGTTAAAGGGGTACACAACCGTCAGCCGTTTGATGAAAATTTCCTGATGGCGGTTGCAACGGTCGGCGCAATGCTGCTGGGAGAATATCTCGAGGGCGTCGCGGTCATGCTTTTTTACCAGATCGGCGAGCTGTTCCAGAGCTATGCAGTTGGTAAAAGCCGGCGCAATATCAGTGAATTGATGGATATCCGTCCGGACTTTGCCAATATTGAGGACGAAAATGGACAGCTGGTTCAGGTAGACCCCGATGAGGTTGAAACCGGCTCGGTGGTTGTTGTACGTCCCGGCGAGAAAATCCCGATTGACGGTGTAGTCGTGGAAGGTGTCTCGACGCTGAATACCAGCGCACTGACAGGCGAGAGTGTCCCGCAGGATGTCCAGCCGGGCAATGATGTAATCAGCGGCTGTATCAATATGACGGCACTGCTGAAAATACGTACTACCCGGGAGTTTGGAGAATCGACTGTTTCAAAAATTCTTGACCTGGTGGAAAACGCAAGTTCCAAAAAGTCGAGATCGGAAAATTTCATCGCAAAATTTGCCCGTATTTATACCCCTGTCGTTTGTTTCAGTGCGCTGGCACTGGCGGTTTTGCCGCCTGTTGTGCGCCTGCTGATGGGTATGTCGGGTGAATGGGGAGAATGGGTTTACCGGGCTCTGACGTTTCTGGTTATCAGCTGTCCGTGTGCGCTGGTTATCAGTATTCCGCTCAGCTTTTTTGCCGGTATCGGCGGTGCAAGTAAAGCCGGTGTGCTGATTAAAGGTTCCAATTATATGGAAACACTGGCCGGTGTGCGCTGTGTGGTCTTTGATAAAACCGGTACAATGACCGAGGGTATTTTCGAGGTCAGCGGGGTTCACCATAATACAATTGATGCAGATAAACTGCTTGAATACGCGGCGCTTGCCGAAAGCTATTCCACCCATCCGATCAGCGCGAGTCTTCGCCGTGCCTATGGCCAGCAGCCAGACCAGTCCCGTGTCAGTGAAGTTCAGGAACTTGGCGGACATGGAATCACGGCTCTGGTGGACGGCGTTCGGGTTGCAGTCGGTAATGATAAGCTGATGGTTCAGCTGGGGGTGGATTTTGAGGATTGCAGAAGTGCAGGTACTGTCGTACATGTCGCGCTGGATGGAAAGTATGCCGGGCATATCCTGATTTCTGACCGGCTCAAGCCTGACGCAAAACAGGCGATTGCACAGCTTAGACAGATCGGTGTCCGTAAAACGGTTATGCTTACCGGCGACCGTAAAATTACCGGTGATGCAGTTGCAAAGGAACTTGGTATCGATCAGGTTTATTCTGAGCTGCTGCCGGGCGATAAGGTCGAAAAGGTTGAGCAGCTGCTGAAGGAATGCCAGGGCAGTGAAAAGCTGGCTTTTGTCGGTGATGGCATCAATGACGCGCCGGTCCTTTCCAGAGCAGATGTCGGTATCGCAATGGGTGCTCTCGGGTCTGATGCGGCGATTGAGGCGGCAGATATTGTACTGATGGATGATAATCCGCTCAAAATTGCCAAGGCAATTCGTATTGCCAGAAAGTGTCTGCGGATTGTCTATGAGAACATCTTTTTTGCGATTGGCGTCAAGCTGCTCTGCCTGATACTGGGTGCGGTCGGTATTGCCAATATGTGGCTGGCGATTTTTGCCGATGTTGGCGTAATGGTCATTGCGGTACTGAATGCCATTCGTGTCCTGAGCGTCAGAAAGCTGTAAGAATATTATAATGATAATAAACACGATGGCCGGCTGTCATGTGACAGCCGGCCATCGTGTTTGGTTTATGGATATAACATGGAAATCTTACGCAGATTAGTGCTGAATTTCGATGTTGCCGAATCCAAATTTGGGAGCACAGGTGCGATGGAGCGCGATCAACTCGTCGTCATGATTATGACGAACGTCACACTGCTCATCGAAGATCATGCAGGCTTCGTCACCCGGTTTGCAGGCAGGCCACTGAGGCAGGCTTGCATCGTTGGGGTTGCCGTATTTTGCAAAGTTTACCCATGCCGAGAACATCTGATGTTCCAATACGTCCGAAACACCCGGTTTGTTGCAGACCGGAACCAGTTCGGTATTATGGAAAACAAACGGGATTTCCGAGCAGTGCCAGGGACCAGCGCCTTCATCCAGCGGGAAATCGAAAGCAAACAGGTAAGAATAGGTGGGAGACTGATCGTACTTGGATTTTTCTGCAATAAACCGTTTGGTCGGTGCACGGAAATCGGAGTCGAGAATCGCAAGGTCACACAGATTCTTGCCGGGATATGCCTTTTTAAACAGCGCGATCATCTGGTCGGCATTCTTTTCTCCATAGACGCCGGCGATCATAGCGCGTGCTTCTTCAGCAGTCATCGTATTGCGGTCAGGACGGCCGGGACCAAAGCCCAGGAATTCGTCCAGAACGGTACCGATCATGACCGGAATCGTCTTTGCATGTTCGGTAAAGCCGACCACCAGCGGGTCACCCAGATAGAAGTCATCTGCGACCGGGTTGCCGCCGACATATTTGCCTTCTTTTGCCACATCCATAAAGACTTTCTGGTAAGCCTGTGCCATCTTGTTATAGGGAGCTTTTTCCAGTTCTTCAATCGTCTCAATGCCCATCTCTTTCATCATGGCGTTGACGATATCTGTGCCATCCACTTTGCCCTTGAACGCACTTTCACCAAAACCGATCATATCCAGCAGGCCGGACTGGATAATACCTTTATGGAACAGTCCATCTGCTTCGGGAATCTGCATCAGTGTCCAAACCTTCATGCCGCCGCCCGACTGGCCGAACAGAGTAACGTTCTCCGGGTCACCGCCGAAGTTGGCAATATTTTCATGAATCCATTTGAGTGCGGCAACCATATCGGCACTGCCGGCATTAGCGGAATTTTTGTACTTCTCGCCAAACGGAGAAACATCCAGATAACCGAGGATGTTCAGACGGTGGTTGATCGAAACGACAACAACGTCACCATACTGGCTCATGTTTTTGCCGTCATATGCTACCTGTTCAATCGACGAACCGGCTGCAAATCCGCCGCCGTGCAGCCAGACCATAACCGGCTTTTTAGCAGAGGTATCCAGCGACTGGGTCCAGATGTTCAAATACTGGCAGTTTTCATCCATCGGCCAGTAACGGTGCGGAACCTTCATCTCACCGGAACCGGGTTTATCCTGGCTCATCAGCGGGCAGACATAGCCGTAACCAAGCGCGTCTTTAACGCCTTCCCAGCTTTTGGGAGGATTCGGAAGCTGGAAACGCTCTGCGTCAGCATATTTGATACCATAAAATGTATAGGTGCTGTCGGTGACAAATCCGCGGAGTTTACCGTATTTGGTCTGGACAATTGGTGCGGTCGTCGAGCAGAGGAAATTGCTGGTCATATTATATTTCTCCTTCTTTATTGTAAAAGTTTATCGGATATCAACTGGATTAGTGTTCAACTTTAACTTTGCTGCCCGGTTTGAATGCAGGTGCACAGGTAAGGTGCAGGTCAACCAGCTGGTTATCATGGTTATGACGGACTTCGCACTCTTTATCAAAAATCATGCAGGCTTCATCGTCGGCAGTGCTGGTCGGCCACTGAGGAAGGCTCGGGTCATTCGGGTTGCCATAACGGGCAAAGTTGACCCATGCGGAAGCCATCTGGTATTCCAGCTTTTCGGTTACGCCGGGAATGTTGCAGTAAGGAGTCGTGGTTGCGTTATGGAAGACAAACGGAATCTCCGAGCAGTGCCAGGGACCGGAACCTTCGTCAACCGGCAGTTCGAGTGTAAACATGTACGAATAGGTTGCCGATTCGGTGCAGGCCGCTTTCATCTTGATAAAGTCCTTGCTGGCCTTGCGGAAGAAGCCATCCATCATCACCAGGTCGCAGAGCGGTTTGCCGGGATATGCTTTTTCAAAGAGGGAAATCAACTGATCGGCGTTCTTTTCACCAAATTTTTCTGCAACCAGCTTGCGTCCTTCTTCTTTGGTCATTGTATGGCGATTGGGGTAGCCGGGACCAAAAGCAGGGAATTCGTCCAGAACGGTACCAACCATAACCGGAATCGTCTTTGCATGATCGGTAAAGCCGATGACAAACGGGTCACCCGGATAAAAATCATCCGGAATCGGTCCATTGGCGCCGACATAAATACCAGCCTCTGCCAAAGCCGGGCTGACCTTGTTGTATGCTTTTGCAAGGTCTTCATAGGGGACGGTTTCCAACTCTTCCACGTCCTTGAGACCCAGTTCTTCCATCAGTGCATTGACAATTTTCGTTCCATCCGGCAACGTCTTGTTCGGGAAATTTGCAACGCCGGACTGGATAATGCCTTTATGGAACAATCCATCAGCCGACGGTGTCTGCATCAGCGAGTAAACTTTCATGCCGCCGCCAGACTGTCCGAACAGGGTGACGTTTTCCGGGTCGCCGCCAAAAGCAGCAATATTATCATGAATCCACTGGAGAGCTGCAACCATGTCAGCATTGCCGGCGTTTCCGGAATTTTTATACTTTTCACCAAACGGTGAGAGGTCAAGGTATCCCAGAATGTTCAGACGGTGGTTAAGGGTAACGACAACAACATCACCAAAACGGCTCAGTGCATCACCGTCATATGCCTGCTGTTCAATCGAAGAACCTGCAAAGAATCCGCCGCCATGCAGCCAGACCATAACCGGTTTTTTAGCGGATGGGTCGACCGACTGGGTCCAGATGTTCAGATACTGGCAGTTTTCGTCCATCGGCCAGTAGCGGTGCGGGACTTTCAGCTCACCGGAACCAGGTTCATCCTGTTTGAGCATCGGGCAGACATAGCCGTAACCGAGCGCATCTTTGACGCCTTCCCAGCTCTGGGGAGGAACAGGCAGCTGAAAACGTTTTGCATCAGCGTATTTAATACCGTAAAATGTGTAGGTTCCGTCCAGAATAAAGCCGCGCAGTTTGCCGTATTTGGTTTGAACGACCGGTTCAGTGGTGGTGCAGACAAATTTTCTCGCCATAATCTATTCTCCTCTGAAAAATGGATATTGCCGGAGTTTGTCTCCGAAATTATGAATTGGAACTTTCTGACATTATTATAGCGCATGATTTTGCAAATTGCAATGCTGTTTTTTGTCCAATAATGATTGAATTTTATCTTTTTACTTTTAGAATCTGTATGAACCGACAGCCATGGATAATACGCTGCTGTTGCGTAAAGGGTCGGGGTGTTGTATAATAAGGAGAGTTTAAGACAGACACGCCTGCGTGTGTAAAGGGGGAGTCAGAATGCATATTCAGACACAGCAGGAATGGGAAACTGAAATGGCCGAAAAGGTACTGGATGAGGTACGGGCTGAGATTTATCTTGCACTGCGGTATCTGGATGGAGCACTTGCCAGACTGCGGTGGAGTGCTGACCTGTCGCTCAAAAGTCTGGCGAGTGATGGGGAAAAGCTGTATTTTCCACCGGAACACCTGCTGGAAGTCTGGAAGAAAAATCCGGTGTTTATCAACAGGGCATATCTCCATACTCTGCTGCACTGTATCTTTCTGCATTTATGGACACGCGGCAGCAGAGAAAAGATGTATTGGGATACTGCATGTGATATCGTAGTTGAAAGCGTAATCGACAGTCTGAATGACCCTGCTTTTAAAAGGCCGGTCAGCTGGACAAGACAGAAAACCGAGCAGCTGCGCAAATCTGAGGGACTTGTCTCTCCTGCCGCCATTTACAGCTGGCTCACGGAACTGCCGGAAAACGAGTTTACTGCACTGCGCCGGGAGTACTATACCGATGACCACCGCTACTGGCCGGATGAGCAGCAGATGGCGGCAAATCCGTCTGCCGGTGAGGATTGGCACCGGGAATCATCCCGTGTGCAGAGTGAACTGGAAAACCACGGCAGTGAACAGGGAGATTCGGCAGAGGCAGTCGCTGCTCAGATTAAGGCAGGTAAAAGCAGGAGAAGTTACCGGGAGTTTCTGCGTCGGTTTTGCGCACTTCGAGAAGAAATCAAAATTGACCCTGACAGCTTCGACCCGGGACTGTATACCTATGGGCTGTCGCTGTATGGTAATCTGCCGCTGATCGAACCGCTCGAAAGCCGGGAAGAGATGCGGATTGAGGATTTTGTCATCGTTATTGATACCAGCTATTCGACCAGCGGTAAGCTGGTACAGGCGTTTTTGCGGGAAACATTTTCGCTGCTGGTCGAAAGTGGGATTTTTCTTGACCGCTGCCGGGTAAGAGTACTGCAATGCGATGACGCAGTACGGGAAGATACCCTGCTGACCAATACCGACCAGATGCGGAGAATGGCTGATAACTTTACCATCATCGGCGGCGGCGGAACCGATTTCCGTCCGGCTTTCCGGTATCTGTATCAGCTGAAAGAAAAAGGTGAACTGAAGGGTCTGCGCGGGATGCTCTATTTTACCGATGGTAAGGGAATATATCCGAACCGCCGTCCGCCATGGGAGACGGTATTTGTCTTTGCGGATGAAGAAACCGGCGGGCTGAATGAAGCTGCTGTACCCGGATGGGCAATGCGGCTGACGCTTGACCGTGAACAGTTGAGCCAAATGGGGAAGGAAACCAGATTATGAATATCAAACGTGCCAAAGAGGAGATTAAACATACTATCCGCGCCTATCTTTCGCGGGATAACACAGGAAACTACCGGATTCCATCCATCCGTCAGCGTCCGCTCTTGCTGATTGGGCCGCCCGGTGTCGGTAAAACCCAGATTGTCGCACAGGCTGCCGAAGAATGCGGTGTCGGTCTGGTGTCCTATACCATCACCCACCACACCCGTCAGACGGCAGTTGGTCTTCCTTTTATTAAAGAAGCGGTCTATGGCGGGGAAACCAGAAGCGTTACCGGATATACCATGAGTGAAATCCTCGCCAGTGTCTGGGAACGAATCGAATCGGGCGAAAAAGAGGGAATTCTGTTCATCGATGAGATTAACTGCGTTTCGGAGACGCTCGCTCCGACGATGCTGCAATTTTTGCAGTGCAAGACCTTCGGCAACCAGCCGCTTCCGGAAGGCTGGCTGATTATTGCCGCTGGAAACCCGCCGGAATATAACAAATCGGTACGCGATTTTGATATCGTCACCCTCGACCGTGTCCGGCGGATGGACATTGAAGCCGATTTGACAGTCTGGAAAGAATATGCCCGTCAACGTGGACTTTTCCCGGCGCTGCTCAGTTATCTGGAACTGCGCCCGCAGAATTTCTATAAAATTATTCCCGATGTAGACGGGACACAGTTTGTTACGGCTCGTGGGTGGGAAGACCTGTCGGAACTGCTGTATGTTTATCAGCAGCTGGAACTTCCGACCGACTGGGAACTGGTGTACCAGTTTTTGCAGCATGAGGAAGTCGCACGGGATGTCGCTGCTTACCTTGAACTCTACCGCAAGTACAGCGACGCTTATGGCGTAGATGAAATTCTCGCCGGCAGAATCCGTCCAGGTGTCTATGCACGGGCAATGGATGCGGCTTTTGATGAACGGCTTAGTCTGGTCAGTCTGATCGGAAGCGGACTGGCGGTACGTTTTGCGGCGGCACGGGATGCCGAGGCAGTAACCGAGCGTTGTTATGCCTTTTTGAAGTCATTCCATGCGGCCTCTGCTGAAGGGACTCCGGCGCAGCTCTGGCAGAAGATGCTGGATGAACAGACAGCGTCTGTGCAGCTGGAAGGACAGCACCAGCTGCTCCCGGACAAGCGGAAAGATGGTATTTTGGCAGAAGTCAGCCGTCTTTTGAGCGAATGGACGCCAATGTCGGCAGATTTTGAGACGGCATTTGAACAGGCACGGGCTGGATTTGCGGCACAGGCAGAACATACTGAGCAACTGTCCGAAACAGCTTCCCAGGCGTTGGAATACGCTTTTGATTTTATTGAGAATGCCTTTGGTGAAGGACAGGAAATGGTCGTCTTTGTAACCGAGCTGACGGTCGGCCCTGATTCTGCGCCGTTTATTGCTGATAATGGATGTGAACGGTATTACCGGTATAACCAGTCGCTGCTGGTCGGTTCCAGAAGGGCGGCACTGCGTCAGCAGCTGGAACAGGATGTAATCCGCGGCGACGAACACAGCCGTGAATTCTGAGCGGAAAGGATAAGGGATGGAACTTTCATTTGTATGGGAAGAAAAGGAAGACGGTGTATCTCTGCTGGGTGTATATGGTGATACGCCATCACCGGTCATTCCCGAACGGATTGGTGATCGTCCGGTTATCGAAATCGGCCGTTATTGCTTTGCACCGGGCGGAAGAGAACCGGAAAATGCACACAAAACCGGCAATTTTGACAGCGGACGGCGGATTGACGGCAATTTTGTCCAGTCGGTCCATCTGCCGGACAGTGTGAAGATTCTCGATAATGCCGCATTCTATAATTGCCGTGAACTGCACAGTCTGTCAGTTGGTACTGCTATCGACGCAGTCGGAAGTGACCTGTTCACCAACTGCTGGGAACTGGAAAAGCTGGTCATTCGCGGAAAGGTGGATGAAGGGAGCGGGCTGAAAAAACTGCTTGCCGTTATCAGTTCTGACCTGACGGTTTATTTTGGTCAGGATGGAGAGCTGACAAGGCTGTTTTATCCGGAATACTTTGAATCGATGGATGAAAATACGCCTGCCCACATCTTTACCTATTCGATCTCAGGACAGGGTTATCGTTACCGTCAGTGTTTTACCGCTTCAGGCGGCGTATCGCTTGCCGATTATGACAGGGTTTTCCCGGTAGCATTGCCGGGTGAAACGACCGGGACCCTTTGTAAAATCGCTAGTTGCCGGATTGCGTTTCCGGATGGTTTGTCGGATGATGCGAAAAAGCAGTATCTCGACTATCTGAACGGGCATTCTCCGGAACTTGCCGGGTTGCTGGTCAAAATGCGAGACGTCGGAATGCTGGAACGGCTCACTGAAAACGGCGCGGCAAGCAGGGAACTGCTGGCGCTTATCTCTCATCAGGCGGCCGCAGAAGGCTGGAACGAAGGAGCTGCTGCCGCTGGACAGCTGACCCACCGTTATTTCGGAAAAAAGAAGAAAGAATACACCTTTTAAACGCTGTAATGTGGAAAACTGCGGATAGAAAAAACGGATTTTAAAGTCAGGAGGCGTTTTTGTGAAAATCTATGATATTACCCAGGAACTGTTTGGCTGTGTGGTATTCCCGGGCGACCCCAAGCCGGAAAAACAGGCAGTGCTGAGAATTGAGGAAGGTGCTGTCTGCAATCTGACTAAGGTCAGCCTGTGTGCCCATAACGGTACCCATATCGACGAACCCTGGCATTTTTGCCGGGATGGAAAGACGGTCGAACAGATCAGCCTTGAAAAGTTTATCGGGAAATGCTATGTTGCCGAAGCAGCTGGCGAATTGATGGCTGAGGATGCTGAAAAACTGCTGCGAAAAGCAAAAAAGGCAGACCCTGAATCAGCCAGAAGACTGCTGATAAAAGGAGCTGCATATATTTCCGCCGGAGCTGCAAAGGTATTTGCTGAGGCCGGTATCTGGCTGTTTGGCAACGAGTCCCAGACGGTCGGACCGGAAGATGCTCCGGCTGAAGTACATCGTATTCTGTTAGGTGCAGAGGTTGTCCTATTGGAAGGAATCCGGCTGGGCGAAGTCCCGGAAGGTGTATATCTGCTCAATGCTGCTCCGATTAACCTTGGAGGATGTGATGGCGCACCGTGTCGGGCTGTGCTGATGGAATTATAAACGTTACATAAAATTGTCATTTTGCTTGAACGGTCACTATGATTATGGTACAATCATAGTGGCCGTATGTATATCGGTACTTCATGTAAAGGAGTTGGTTTTTTATGAAGATGAACCGTGCATGGAGGGCCCACGAAATCTGACCCTCCAATCAATTATTTGGAGGAAATTAGATGAACAATGAAATCATGGTCTGCGAATGTATCGAAATGACCGAACAGGAACGTTTTTGGAAGTATCTGAAAGAATATTTTGTACGAGACATTGCCTTTGGAGAGTCAGACTGTTTAGAGGAATATCGACAGAATATTACAGCATTGCATGACCGAGTCGAGAACCCTGTACACTATCTTGTGTTCCGTCAGAATGGACAGGAGATCGGTTTTGCGCTTACGGTGATCTATCAGACGGAGGATGGCAAGCAGTTTATCCTGGAATTTTGTGTCTTTCCGGAGTTTCGCGGCGGAGGGACTGGGAAACGATGTGCTGCTGCCTTACTGAGCTGGGGCAGAGAGAACGGCGCAAAATTTGCCGAATTAAATGCTGAGGAAGACGCCCGACAACGTTTTTGGACGTATATGGGTTTTGTTCCAAATGGAAGAGATCAGTGGGGAGGGCCGTTGATGCTTCTGCCGCCGCAGGAGAAAATTGTGCCGAAGGTAGAGGTACTGACAGATGTACAGGATCTGTGGAATCTGGAAAGCGGATTTTTACAGGAAGTTGGTGAACCACCTCTGGATGACTGGAAAAAACAACAGCTGGTTCGTGCGATTAAAGAAAAACAAATCGTATTT
>DVLW01000024.1 GCA_018715285.1 Candidatus Faecivivens stercoripullorum
TTCCAATGCGGCGGACAAAGCATCCTGTATCCCGCAGTCAGATACCGGTCATCCAGCAGCAATACCACGCCACGGTCTACAGCTGTCCGGATTACCCGTCCAGCTGCCTGCAAAACCCGGTTCATTCCGGGAAAACGATAGGCATAATCAAAACCCGAACCAAATCGGTTTTCCATATATTCCCGCAGTTTTTCCTGTCTCGGGCTGACCATCGGCAACCCGACGCCGACTACCGCCGTACCGATCAGCCGTTCACCGGTCAGGTCGATTCCCTCGCCAAATACGCCGCCCATTACACCAAATCCCAACAGTGTCCTGTCAGGTGTCTCTGAAAAATGGGACAGAAATTCTTCACGGGCAGCATCATCCATTCCCGGCTGCTGAACAAGAGTGACAATCTCCGGATGCGCCTCTTCAAACAGTTCAAGTACCATCGTCAGATAGGCGTAACTGGGAAAATATACCATATAGTTTCCCGTTTTTCCCGCAGTCATCGCATAAAGGTACTCTGCGACTACCGGTGCACTTTTCTCACGGTCACGATATTTTGTACTGACATCCCCGGCAATATATAATCCCAGATTATGCCGTGGAAATGGACTCGGCAGAGAAACACACCTTGCTTCTCCACAGCCGCAGACATCCCGGTAAAACCCAGGCGGTGAAAGAGTTGCGGAAAACAGCACGCCGCCGCGCCCCAGTGAAAAACAGTCCGACAGAAAATCCGACGGGTCAAGGCACAAAAGGGTAATTTCAGTGTCCCTTCCATATGCGGAAGCCTGCGTAATATAATGGCTGTCGTATCCATCCGCAACACGCAGAAAATCCATTACCAGAAAATACAGATTCAGTACTGCATCATGTTCTTCCCCTTCCCGGTTTTTATCCAGAAACTCCTGAAACGGTCCGGGCATCTCCGTAAGCTGGGCAATAAAACTCTCGGACGGTGCATCCTGAAAAAAGGTCCTGTTTTCCTCTTCGTCGGCAATCTCACGCAGGCGGTCAAATGAACGTTCCATCTCCCGCATCAGCTTTTTGACCTTCGGCTTTTTCCGGCCAAAAACCGCTGCTGCCTCTGAAAAATCCGACCGCCTCAGGGATGCAGAATACATATCCCGTGCACGGTCTGGCAGATTATGTGCCTCATCCACCAAAAACAGGTAATCGCCGCCGCTCTCAAAAAATCGCCGGAGTGAAACTTTCGGGTCGAATAGATAGTTATAATCTCCGACAATCAAATCACACCACAAGGACAAGTCCAGCTGGAACTCAAACGGACACAGGGTATGTTCCTTTGCAAGTCGTTCGATCTCTTCCCGGGTAAAACTGTCCTGTTCAAGCGCCGCCGCAATTCCAGCCCGCAGACGGTCATAATAGCCGTTTGCATACGGGCAGTCTTCCGGTGTACAGCTGCGCTGTTCCAGAAAACAGAGTTTCTCCTTGGAGGTCAGTGTCAGATTTTTCAATCTGAGCGGGCTGTCTGTTCCACTGCGCAGAATACCGACGGCCTTTTCTGCCGAATAAGCAGCCGTCCCGCGTGCAGTCAGATAAAACACCCGGTCGCCGTATCCTTCACCCATCGCCTTGAGTGCCGGAAAGATACTGCTCATCGATTTACCCGTTCCGGTCGGCGCCTGACAGAGCAGAATCCGTCCATCCCGGAAAGTCCGGAAAATCTCACCTGCCATCTCCCGCTGACCAGGCCGGTAACGTTCAAATGGAAAGACCAGCTGCGACAGTGACGCGGTCCGTTCCCGCCGCCAGTCATCCTCACGTTTTGCCCAGGGCGAATACTGCCGGAGAAGCTCTGACAGGTAGTTTTCAAGCCAGGCAGCATCCTCTTCTTCGGTGTAAATAACCGTCTGCTGCAAGTCAATCCGGAAATAGGTCAGCTGTACCCGCACCCGTGAAAGCACTTCCAATTCACACAAAAGCGCTGCATATATCCTTGCCTGTGCCCAATGCTCCGGGCAGCTGTCCTGTAAAACCTCACCTTCTACCGTTTTGATCTCGTCAATCGTCCGAATACCATCCGGTGAGGTAAAAATGCCGTCTGCACGACCGTCAATCAGATAACAAAGCCCGTCCAGTTTCCGTTCTCCCTTGAGGTAGACTTCACTTTGATAATCGCTGCCTTCCTGTTTTTTACAGGCGGCCTGTAACCGCCGGTGAATCCGCGCGCCTTCCTGGGCACGCATTACACCACCATGCCGGCTGTCTATACTGCCGCTTCGGAGCAGAAATTCCGCCAGCTCACGGGCAGACAACTTTACAACAGAGCTTTCCTGCGGATTACTGGACATGCACAGCCCACCTTTCTTATTTTTTTACAAAAAAATACATGTATTCGCCCGATTTTTATGCTATAATATAAACAAGAGAACTTTTCAGGAGGGATCGTTATGAAACTGACTTTTATCGGAGCAAACCACGAAGTCACCGGCAGCTGCCATTGTCTGGAAGCCTGCGGAAAAAAGATCCTTGTCGATTACGGAATGGAACAGGGTATCAATCCCTTTATGAATGCACCTGCTCCATTCTCTCCGGCTGAAACGGATATTGTACTCATCACACATGCCCATATCGACCATACCGGTCTTTTGCCGCTGCTCTACCGGCAAGGGTTCCGCGGCAAAATCTACGCTACATCGGCAACTACCGAACTGTGCGAAATCATGCTGCGTGACTGCGCCCATATTCAGGAAGCAGACGCTGAATGGATGACCCGTAAACATAAACGTGCCGGTACCGAACCGGTTGAACCGCTGTTTACCATGGAAGATGCAGACGGTGTGCTCAAACTCTTCCGACCCTGTCATTACGGTCAACAGGTCGAGATAGCAAGCGGCATCTCTATTCGTTTTATCGATGCCGGACACCTGCTTGGTTCAGCCAGCATCGAGGTCTGGCTGGATGAAAACGGCGTTCAGAAAAAGATGGTCTTCTCGGGCGACATCGGCAATCTGAACCAGCCGCTCATCAAAAATCCAACTTATCCTGAAACCGCCGATTACGTTATCATGGAATCGACCTACGGCGACCGCAGCCATGGACCGAAACCTGATTATGAAAAAAATCTCGCGGCAATTATCGAAGAAACCTATGCACGTGGCGGCAACGTCGTCATTCCCTGTTTCGCGGTCGGCCGTACACAGGAGGTTCTTTACTTCCTGCGCAAAATCCACGCCGATAAGATGGCTAAGGGTTTTGAAAATATGGAAGTCTGGCTGGACTCTCCTCTTGCCATTGAAGCTACCCGTATTTTTGACGAACAGACACGGGAATGTTTTGACGATGAAACCCTTGCACTGATGGATGCCGGCATTAACCCGTTACAGTTTGAAGGACTCCGGCTGGCAATTACCTCGGAAGAATCCAAACATATCAATGAAGATCCCGCTCCAAAGGTCATCCTGTCCGCTTCGGGAATGTGCGATGCAGGCCGTATCCGCCATCATCTCAAGCATAACCTCTGGAGAAGCGACTCGACGGTCGTATTTGCGGGTTATCAGGCAGTCGGTACCCTTGGTCGAAGCCTGCTGGACGGCGCAAAGGACGTCAAGCTGTTCGGTGAAGAAATCCATGTTTCAGCACGCATCTGCCGGATTGACGGCATTTCCGGCCACGCTGACCGGGAAGGGCTGCTGCGGTGGATTTCCTCCTTTACCGAAAAACCCCAGAAGGTATTTATCGTTCACGGCGAAGATCTGACCTCTGATCTTTTTGCATCCACACTGCGCAGCCGTCTCGGACTGGATGCGGAAGCACCCTACAGCGGCTCGGTATTCGATCTGAGCAAAGGACGCTGGGAAGTCAGAGCACAGCCGCGCAGAGTCGAAAAGCTGGAAAGCAAGGCTTCCAGCCGTGCCAATACTGTCTTTGGACGGCTGGTTGCTGCCGGTCAGCGGCTGGTTGCGGTCATCAAGCAGAACGAAGGCGTTGCAAACAAAGACCTTGCCAAATTTGCCGACCAGATCAACGCACTCTGTGACAAATGGCAGCGGTAATAATCTCAGATTACCTGATTATTTCAGCTGCAAAAACTCCTGCAATGCGGTATGGGTTCCAGCCATAATCGATGTTTTGACATTGAGATCGGCGGGTGCACCGTCCATTGTCATCAGTTTGCCGCCTGCTTCCCGCAGGATGCAGCTTGCAGCGGCATAATCCCAGGGCGAAAGGATGCATTCAAAAAACAGTACGTTGCGGTTTGCAGCAACGTAACAGATATCCAGTGCGGCACTTCCCTGACGGCGTAAGTCCATTGTATGGGGCAGCAGTTTTTTAAGAAGATCAAAGGTCGCATCGGTGTACTCAGGATTGTAGGGAGAAGTTCCAAAGCAGACAACGCCATCTTTCAAACCACGTTCCCTGATTTGCAGGCGCTTTCCGTTCAGGAAAGCGCCTTTTCCTTTTTCTGCCCAGTACATCTCGTCCCGGAAAGGATTGTAAACTACACCCATCACAACTTCCCCATCAAGAGCCAGCCCAACCGAAACCGCACTCATCTGATAACCGCAGATAAAGTTGGTGGTGCCGTCAATCGGGTCGACAACAAAGGTATATCCTTTTCCAGCCTTGATCTGGCAGTCTTCTTCCTCTCCCAGAAAAGCCGCATCCGGCAGCAGTTCAGCCAGTTCTTTACGCAGAAAGCGCTGTACAGCCACGTCATAAACCGTTACAAAATTGGCGTGTCCTTCCTTGGCAGTGATATCCGACTCTGCGACCGATGCATCCAGCATAATTGCACCCGCACGGCGAACAATACTTTTGAGTTGCTCCAGCATAATCATTACTTCCTTTCAGGCAGTCTAAAATTTTCTACAGGTACTGTTTCAGTATACCACACCGGTAATCGGGATGCAAACCCCAACCGGCTTTATATACACAGACACAAAAAATCCTCTCCGCTTTTGGCAGAGAGGATTTGACATTACAGAAGTCCGCGAATCGGTGTCTTGACCGCACCGCGGCGCCAGTTGCAGTGATAAGTCCAATGGTACATAATGACTGCAAGCGCTGTTCCGCAGAACAGGTCGATAACCGAATGCTGTTTCAAAAAGACGGTTGCCAGACAAATCAGTACCGACAGAACAATCAGAAATGCTTTCAGCAGCCGTTTCCCGACAAACCGCGGTGAACGCATCACCGACATCAGAACACCAAGGGTGGCAAATACATGAATCGACGGGCAGACATTGGTTGCGGTGTCAACCTGACGCAGCATGATGACCAGCTGAGAGCAGATATCATGCCCGGTAATCATCTCCCGCAGATGGATACCATTCGGAACCACCGCGTAAATCGCAAGGCAGATGGTCATACCGGTAAAAAGCATGAAGCAAAGATCGAGAAACTCTTCCTTGCTGGTAAACATGAAGTACCCGATTACCGCAGGCACCAGTAAGAACCATGCAAAATACGGAATGATAAACAGAGAGTTGAACGGAATCAGATCATCCAGCGGACAACGTACAATAACGACCGGACGCAGGTACTGTTCCTCCAGCGTAAAGACCGTCATGTAAAAGAAGAAATACAACAGGACAAAACAGTAATTATGACTTTGGGTCCAGTCACGGACAGTGCGGATCAGCCGCATAAACTCAAACTCCTTTTTCAAAAGACAATTGCAGAATATGTACTCAGTTAAAGGCGACAACCTTATGAGCAAAACGATAGCAGAAAATGGAAAGACGTCTTCCGACCTTTCCGGGGAAGTTGACAAACGAAGCCAGTGAAAAATACCGGATTCGCCGTGCAATTGCCGGATTGATCGACTGGGCATATGCCCACATCTTTTTGACCTCATCCTCCGCTTCGTCCGTCATGTTCAGCCGGGTGAAGATGGAGGCAATCGTCATCATCAGCACCAGTTCATGATACATATAACGGGCAAGTTTGGGATTTTCCTTTTTCAGTTTGACAAGATCATGTGATGCAAAGATTTCCTTGCTGACCAGCATCTGGTGGCTCCAGCGTTTGACCATTGTCGCCTCAGCAACCGACTGTCCTTCACGCCCGATCAGATAACGGTAAAAATCAGCGTTCAGGTACAGAACCTTTTTGGTCAGCGGCAGCGGATCATACACAAACAGGTTATCTTCATAAAAGATATGTTTGGGAAGTACCCGTCCGCACTGGTGCAGAATCTCGGTCCGGTAAATCGCAGAATGCAGCGTCAGATACTGTGATGCGCCAAAATGCTTTGTCTCATCCCAGCTGACCAGCTTTCCATCCGGGAAAACATTTTTGTAGCAGATGGTTTGAGTCGTACCCGTCTCAGAATACTCATACACATAGTTGCAGACAATCAGATCTGCCAGTTTTTCAGGTGCATCCATTTCCCGAATTGCATTCAGTACACGGACAAGTGCCTTTTCATTGACCCAGTCGTCCGAATCCACAACCTTGAAAAACTTACCGGTCGCATGTGCAAGGCCCTGATTGATGCCCTCGCCGTGACCGCCGTTTTCCTGATGGATAGCCCGGCAGATTCCGGGATAATCCCGTTCATATATGTCAGCGATCACACCCGTATCATCCTTTGAGCCATCGTCAATGATCAGAATCTCGACCTCGTCCCCACCTTTTAACAGGCTGTCGATACATTTGCTCATATATCCGGCCGAATTGTAGCAGGGGACGGTGAAGGTTATCAGTTTCATTTATTACATCCTTTTTTTCATACTCCTATAAAGTCTGGGCAGGTTTGGCGCCACCTGCCGACCTATATCCACTATTATAGCTATTCCGTTTGGTTTGTCAAGGAACGGAATGTTGATTTGTGGAAAACACAGCCCGATTCTGCGAATTAATCAAAAATTAACATTTTTTCTTAATTCTTCAGTTCAGTTTGCTTTGAACGTCAAAACCCCTCTTCCTTTTTTCTGCAAATTCCGCTATAATATAACTGTTGTGTGTGCTTTTTATTACTTAATTGAAAAGGAGTTTCCAACATGCATTATGATACCATCGTCATTGGTGCTGGATTCGCCGGAGCAGTCTCGGCAAGACTGCTTGCAGACAGGGGCGAAAAGGTCTTAATCCTTGAACAGCGTCCCCATATCGGCGGCAATGCCTATGACCGTCTGGATGATGCCGGTGTCCTGATTCATCAGTACGGCCCGCATATCTTCCATACCAATTCTAAAAAAGTTTTTGATTTCCTGTCCCGTTTCACCAGCTGGCGTGATTACCAGCACCGGGTCGTCGCACGTTTCCTGCCCGGAAATGACGCAGTGATGCCGGTTCCCTTCAACCTCACTTCCCTGCGGATTGCGTTTGGTGAAGAGGAAGGCGCCCGGCTGGAAGAAAAGCTCTGTGCACGGTTTGGACGTGAACAGAAAGTCGGCATCCTCGCTCTCCGTCAGGAAGAAGACGAGGACCTCAAAAAGGTCGCCGACTATGTGTATGAGCATGTCTTTGTCCATTATACCGTCAAACAGTGGGGCACGCCGCCGGAAGAAATCGACCCGGCAACCACCGCACGTGTACCGGTTTTCCTTTCCACCGACGACCGGTATTTCCAGGATACCTGGCAGGGTATCCCGACAGACGGTTATACCGCCATGTTTGAAAAGATGCTCGACCATCCGAATATCACCGTCCTGACTGGAACGCCTGCCGGTGACCGGCTCAGCTTTGAAGGAAACATCCTGTTTGACGGCGCTCCCTTTGACGGAAAAGTCATCTACACCGGTGCATTGGATGAGTTGTTTAACTGCCGGTTCGGACGGCTTCCCTACCGGACACTGGACTTTAAGTTTGAAAGCTACGACC
>DVLW01000181.1 GCA_018715285.1 Candidatus Faecivivens stercoripullorum
CTTCGGCTGACCTTTGGAGAACAGGCTGATCTTCTGCTGCGTTCCCGAGAAGGATATTACACAGTCGTTGAACTGGTAATTCCAAAGCAGCATCTGCCGCTGGATAACGACGACAAAACTGATACCGGTCAATAAGCGGTATATCTCTTTTCTTTACGAAACAGATCGGGAGTGATGCCAACTTCTGCTTTAAACTGTCTGCCAAAATAAGAATAATCACTATAGCCGCACTGAAAAGCAACCTCTCTGAGAGACAGACGTGAAGTCATCAGCAGAATCTGTGCATGATGCATCCGGATACGCCGCAGAAAACTCATAATAGATTCACCAGTCTGTTTTTTAAATCGGTCACACAGGTAGGTTTCAGTCACAAAAAAGTGTGCCGCGAGATCTTTAAGGGTAATCTCACTGCGCATATTTTCAATCAGATACAGCTGGATTTCCGCAACCGACAGCTGGCCACGCCCGGTATCCTGCGCAAAAATAATTCCACCCAAAAGCGAAGCCCTGGCTGTCCGAAGCAGCCATTCGCCCTGACTTTCAGGCTGTCCCGGTAAACTCAGACCGCATCCTTCCGGAAGATCTGCCGGATAATAATCCACCAGATAACCTACCTGTCCACCAATCTGAACCGGTTGACACCATTGACCATTTTCCGGAGCAGGCAAACGAAAATCTGTTTCAGACAAAACCAGGTAACATTCTGAGTCTCCTGGAGCATCCGGAAAAACAGGATTATCCGGATCAATCGTGATAACCTGAGAAAGCTGTTCTCTGGGCCGTTCAATCTGACTGAGTTTATTGCGCAGCATTTTGGCTGCTTCCCGGACATCTGAAGCCACAAGCGGTTTAAGCAGATAATGGACCGCCGACAGCCGGATTGCTTCCCGGGCAACTTCAAAATCAGAATACGCACTGACTACTACACACTGTACATTCGGCAAATTTTTTCTCAGACGGTGGACCAGTTCTATTCCGGTCATATCCGGCATTCGGATATCTGTAATCACCGCATCCGGATAAACTCTTCCGGCCTGAGCAATTGCCTCTGTCGCACACTCACAGCGGGCTACAACGGAAAAACCCTCCTGCGCCCAGTCAATAATTTCTTCTATTCCCGCAAGAGCCCAAGGCTCATCATCCACCAGCATCAGCCGGTAGTTTTCCATCTGCATCAACCCCTTTTTTGTTACATTCATTATAACATATAAACAGAATGATGACCAGAGCAGATGCCGGATCTTTACAAAATGAACGCTGGAATAAAATGGAAAGCTATTTCAGCAAGAGACTTATTGAAAACACCTTCGCAGATTTTTCATGATTCAGACGATTTTCATCTATGATTTATTCAATGTTCAGCGCATTTGTTGTGCTATTTGCACAGCAGATGCGCATTTATATTATCTAAAACAGCAAACCGCATAATAAATTTCGGGTAATACGAAAGGAAATTCTATCGATTTCAAAGAAAAAAAACTATATAATAATGGCAGAAAGGGACAACACCCCAGACTCAAGTAAATCAAACATGAATATATGGAGGTATTCAATATGAAAAAGTTTTTAGCAGCTGCTCTTGTTTGTGCAATGACCCTGTCGATGGCTTCCTGCACCAGCTCTGCTCCCACCACTTCCAGCGGTGACACCTCGTCCACTCCCGCTTCTTCCGCCGCTTCTACCACCGAAAGCGAATCCGGAACCAGCACCGCAGCTTCCGACCTGAAAGTCGGCGTATTCTACTATGCTTTCTCCGACGTCTACATCACCAACGTTCGTACCAACATGGACGCTAAACTGGGTGAGCTGGGCGTAACCTACCAGAACTTTGACGGCAACAACAACCAGGCTCAGCAGACCGACCAGATCAACACTGCAATTGCTGACGGTTACAACCTGCTGATCGTAAACATCGTCGATACCACCTCTCCCGACGCCGCTCAGAGCATCACCGACGCTGCGAAGAACGCCGGCATCCCGGTCATCTTCTTCAACCGCGAAATCAGCGACGACGTTGTTAAGAGCTATGAAAACTGCGCGTTTGTCGGTACCGACGCTGCTGAAGCAGGTCACATGCAGGGCGAACTGATCGGTGAATACCTGGTTGAAAACTACGAGACTGTTGACCTCAACGGCGACGGCAAGATCTCCTACGTTTTGTTCAAAGGCCAGGAAGCAAACGCTGAGGCTGAATACCGTACCCAGTATTCGGTTGAAGACGCTGACAAGATTCTGGCTGAGGCAGGCAAGGAACCCTTGTCCTTCTACGATTCCAACAACCCCAAGAAATATCTGGTTGACCAGACCGGTGCATGGTCTGCACAGGCTGCTGTTGACTACATGAACACCATCCTCTCCGAATACTCCGAATCCAACGGCAACATGGTCGAGCTGGTCATTGCCAACAACGACGGTATGGCTGAAGGCGCTATCTCTGCTCTGCAGGGCATCGGATACAATACCGGTACTGAAGGCAGCACCACAATCCCGGTATTCGGCGTTGACGCAGTTGATACTGCAAAAGAAAAGATTCAGGCTGGTCAGATGACCGGTACCATCATGCAGGACGCGGCTGGTATGGCTGGCACTATCACCACTCTGGTCGGCAACCTGAAGGGCGGCGAAGATCTGATGGCTAATACCGATCAGTTCAACGTTGACGACAGCGTTGCTAAGATCCGTGTTCCTTACGGCGTCTACACCGGCTAATTCTTTCGTTCCTACTCGCGGGGCTGTTTTTCAACAGCCCCTTCTATCTGAATCTCAATACGGAAAGGAAGAAGGCATATGGATCAGGCATTGCTTGAAATGAGAAATATCAGCAAATCCTTCCCCGGCGTTAAAGCACTGGATAATGTATCCCTGACAGTACGTCCGGGAACGGTTCACGCTCTGATGGGCGAAAACGGCGCCGGAAAATCCACCCTGATGAAGTGCCTGTTTGGAATATACCACAAAGACAGCGGCAGCATCATCCTCGATGGAAAGGAAGTTTCCTTTAAAAACTCCAAAGAGGCGCTGGAAAACGGCGTTGCAATGGTTCATCAGGAACTCAACCAGGCGCTTACCCGCAGCGTTCAGGACAACCTCTGGCTGGGACGTTATCCCAAAGTCGGCGGCGTGATGGTCAGCGAATCCATCATGAAAAAACGTACCCGTGAGATCTTCGATCAGCTGGGCGTTACCGTAGACCCGAAAGTTATCATGTCCACCATGCCGGTATCCCAGCGGCAGATGGTCGAAATTGCAAAGGCGGTTTCCTACGATTCCAAGATCATCGTATTCGACGAACCGACCTCCTCACTGACCGAAACTGAGGTTGAACACCTCTTCCGGATCATCAACATGCTCAAGGCCAAAGGCTGCGGCATCATTTACATCAGCCACAAGATGGAAGAAATCCTCCGCATCTCCGATGACGTCACCATCATGCGAGATGGCACCTGGGTTGCTACCCGCCCAGCGAGCGAACTCACTATGGAAGAAATCATCCGTTTGATGGTCGGACGCGAACTCACCAATCGCTTTCCTCCCAAGACCAACAAACCTGGTGACGTCATCCTGGATGTGCAGCACATTAAAGGTAAATATACCCGCCTGAAAGAGGCTACCTTCCAGTTACATAAAGGAGAAATCCTCGGTATTGCCGGTCTGGACGGTTCCGGCAGAACCGAAGTTCTGGAAAACCTCTTCGGTTCGATGACCCGTGACGGCGGAAAGATCTTCCTGCACGGAAAGGAAATCCGCAACCGCAATCCCGGCGAATCGATTAAAAATGGCTTCGCCCTTCTGACAGAGGAACGCCGTGCAACCGGTATCTTCGGTATCCGGGATATCGAGGACAACACGGTTATCTCCAGCCTGAAAGATTATCTGGTCGGCGGAATCTGCCTGAGTGAGAAAAAGATGAGAGAAAAGACCGACTGGGCCATTGAATCCATGCATATCAAGACTCCCAGCCGCAAAACACAGATCCGTTCGTTGTCGGGCGGTAACCAGCAGAAAGTTATCATCGGGCGCTGGCTTCTGACAAAACCGGAAGTTCTGCTGCTGGATGAACCGACCAGAGGCATTGACGTCGGCGCAAAATACGAAATCTACCAGCTGATCATCGACCTGGCCAACGAGGGCAAAGGGGTTATTATGGTTTCCTCTGAAATGCCGGAGCTGCTCGGTGTGTGTGACCGGATTCTGGTCATGTCGGGCGGAAGAATCGCTGGCGAAGTTGACGCCGCAGATACTAGCCAGGAGGAAATCCTCACACTGGCCGCCAAATATGTGTAAGGAGGAATTTCCATGAGTAATGCTATCAGCGCCCGCTGGAACGGGTTTATGAACAACTTCAAGGGTCCCTGGACTCCTGAACGCAAACGCGAAACTCTTAGAAAAATTGGCAACGGCATTATGAATAATATGCTGTTTATCCTGATGTTCATTGCCATCATCATCATTGCAACCAAAAACAA